>JBLMXX010000427.1:0-2512 GCA_050257995.1 Acidobacteriota bacterium
TTCTTCCGCCTTCATCCTTCACACCTGCACTTGCGTAACCGCAGGTGCAAGTGTCCTTCCGCCTTCATTACGGTGTCTGTGGTCCCTTTAGAACGGAAGAGTACCACGCCAGGTAATCGACCAGGTGCGCCGCCCAGTAAAAATTGTCGTGGATGCCGGGCCACTGGTCATGCCACGCGGGTTGAATCCCTTTGGCGACGAGGAGCGAATGAAAGACTTCAATGCACCTCTGCGGTGAGGGGGGCGGATTGCAGTTGCGCCATTGATAATCACCTCCGGCGACGTCAATCCACATTTTCAAATGCAGCGCGCCGTCGGTGTGGTCCAACAGCCAGATCGGATCATACTGGTTGAAATAGTCCCAATCGCCGAACTCGGGCACCGAACCGTCGGCGCCGCGGAAGGATGGGCTGTGCGCTCCGACGTTGCCAAAGACCTCGGGATGCGTCATCGCCAGCATCAGCGCGGATTGCCCGCCCGCGGATAGCCCTCCAATTGCCCGGCTCGCCGGGTCTTGGATCGTCCGAAAATTCTTGTCGACGTAAGCCACCACATCTTTCCAGACGTAATCGCCCCAGCGCATCCCATCGCCGTCCGGAGTCGGCGCGTGATTAAACCACCAGGACTTGTCCCCCTGCGGATAAACGACGATCATGGGTTGAATTTGTCCGCCGCGGACAAGTCGCTCTGTCGCGTCACACAAACCCCAGTTGATCCACTCGTGATAGTCACCCTCGAATCCGGAGAGCATATACAACACGGGATATGTCCGCTGGGAATCAAAATAGCCCGGCGGTAGATAGATCGCAATCGGCAGATCACGCCCGATGGTGTCAGAGTGCATCCCGGCTTCCAGGAGCTGACTCCGCCCCGTCGGAATAGGCCATTGGGCCGGCAGAGTGGGCGTTGGAGATCCAACCTCGGCCAACCGGGCGACTGTCGCGGTCGGCTGAGGCGTCGTGGCTTGAGCGCAAACGGGGCGCTCTGGCACCTGCGCGAGCATTGAAGCGGGCGCCTGCTCAGGTGTCGCCGCTTGCGTCGATAGAGGCGTTTCGGTTTCAAAGTCGAAACAGCCGGTACTGATAATGAGGACCATCCAGATGAGCGTCAAGCCCCAGTATGTGCCGGGACGCAAGAAACGACCGCGTCGAGGATTGCTCCTTCCGGTCGTATATTTGGGATTGCCAGGTAATAAATAGTTCATTGCGCTGCTAACTTGGAGGAATACCAGACCAGGTAATCGGGAATGTGGGGTCCCCAATACGCGGTCCCTTCGTGTGGACCGGGCCAGTTATCGTGCCAATCATGGGGCATGCCGCGCGCGAGCAGTAAATCGTGGAATGCTTCGACACACCGGTTTGAGCCGGGGCCGCAATTCCTCACCCGATCGTCGTCGGTACCGACATCCATCCAGAGGGTCAATTGGCGTCCTGTTTCCGTGTTCTCCACCAGCCAGATGGGATCAAACTGATTGAAATAGTTCCAGTCGTCGATGAACGGTATCGAACCGTCCGCCCCGCGAAAGGACGGGCTGTGCCCGCCGACGATCGAGAATACCTCGGGATGAAGCAACGCGAGCGACAATGCGCCCTGTCCGCCCAGCGAAAATCCGCCGATGGCGCGGCTTGAGACTTGCCTGAGGGTGCGATAGTTCGCGTCGACGTAATTGACGGCATCCTGCCAGATGGCATCCCCCCAGCGCTTGCCGTCGGTCCCGGGTCCGTGATTGAAAAAATAAGAGGGCTGACCGTCCCCCATAAAGCCGGAGGGCTGAACGATGATCACCGGCTGAATCTGACCGGACACGATCATCGCCTCTGCCTTCTCTTTCAGTCCCCACTGTTCCCACTCTGTCGTGCTCTGGGACGTAAAGCCGCCATAGCCGTGCAGCAAGTATAGCACAGGATATCGCCGCTGCGGTGACTCGCTGTAACCGGGCGGCAAGTAAACGAATATGCGGCGGTCCTCATTCAATGCCGCACTGTGATACTGGGTGTCGATCCGCGTGATGTGCCCTACCGGCAGTGGCGTCCGGGTCGGCGTGCGCGTGAGTGTCGGGAGAGGTGTCAGCGTGAAGGTGGGTGTCACGGTGGGCGTTCGCGTTTGCGTGGGCGTCAGGGTAGGCGTACGCGTGTAGGTTGGATCGGCTCGCGTGGCCGTGGGTGCTAGCGCGACCGAAACAGGCGCTGCCGGGGTTGACGCCAGGGTCGGGCTAGGTAGAGTGGGTTCGAGAACCGGAGGGATGACCGCAGAACATCCGCCGATCAAAAGCGAGAAACCCAATGCGAGACCCAACCACCGGACAGCGCGCGACGCTCTAATCGCCCAGGTGATCGGCAATTTCGTCCTGACGCAGGAACTTGACGGCGGCGGTGCGCATTTCATCGGTCACTTCGTGGTCCGCGTTCGAAAAAATCGCCAGATGCGCGTCGAGCCCGAGTTTGGCAAGCGCCGTCTCGAACTTTTGGGCGCGTTCCACGCGCGTGCGACCGATGTAAGAGTCAAACGCGCG
>JBLMXX010000428.1:0-6560 GCA_050257995.1 Acidobacteriota bacterium
TGTCGCGTGTTTCATTTGACTATTACGCGTTGTTGCATTAAAATAGCGTAACTGTGTTCGAGAACCTCTCCGATAAACTGAATGCCGTTTTCAAGAAACTGAGCGGCAAGGGCACACTGTCAGAGGCCGATGTCGACGTTGCCCTGCGTGAAGTCCGGCTGGCATTGCTGGAAGCGGACGTCAACTTTAAGGTCGTCAAGGACTTTTTGGCGCGCGTCCGCGCCCGGGCAGTCGGCGAAGAGGTCTTGCGGTCGCTATCTCCCGCCCAGACCGTTATCAAGATCGTCAACGAAGAACTGATCAAGACGTTGGGTGAGCCCGCCAAGATCGACCTGTCGGGCGAGGCGCCGCACGTTGTGATGCTGGTCGGGCTGCAAGGCGCCGGCAAGACGACGATGGCCGCCAAGCTGGCGTGGCAATTGCGCAAGCACGGGCAAAAGCCGCTCCTCGTGGCGGCGGACACGCGACGTCCGGCAGCCATTCAGCAGTTGCAGACACTCGGCAAGCAGTTGGACATTCCGGTCCACGCCGAGCCGAATACCGTCCCGCCTCCTGTCATCAGCGCGAATGCGGTCAAGCGGGCGTCGGGCGCTTTTACCGTGGTCCTGCTCGATACGGCGGGCCGCCTTCACATCGACGACGATCTCATGCACGAACTCGAAGAGATCAAGGCGAAGACGCAGCCGCGCGAGGTCTTACTGGTCGTCGATGCCATGACCGGGCAAGAGGCGGTGCGCGTCGCCGATGAATTCAACAAGCGCGTCGGGTTGACCGGCTTGATCCTCACCAAGGTCGACGGCGATGCGCGCGGCGGCGCGGCGCTCTCGGTCCGTTCCGTCACCGGCGTGCCGATCAAGTACCTCGGCGTGGGTGAAAAGACGGACCAGATCGAAGCATTTTTTCCGGATCGGCTTGCCTCTCGCATCCTGGGCATGGGTGACGTCCTCACCCTCATTGAAAAAGCCCAGGAGAATATCGACCAAGAGGCCGCTCAAAAAGCCGCCGAGAAACTCCTCAAGGCACAATTCGACTTTGAGGATTTCCTGGCACAACTGCAGCAGATCAAAAAGATGGGGCCCCTCTCGCAATTGCTTGGCATGGTGCCCGGCTTGAGCCAGGTGACCAAGGAATTGCCCGCCGACGTCACGGACACTCAGATGAAGCGGATCGAAGCCATCATCAATTCCATGACGCGCCAGGAGCGGCAGCACCCGGACATCCTCAACGGCTCGCGCCGCCGCCGGATTGCGCAGGGGAGCGGGACGAGCGTACAGGAAGTGAACCAACTCGTCAGCCAGTTTAAGCAAATGCAGCGGATGATGCAGCAATTCAAGAGTGGCAAGGGCCGCGGCATTTTCCCCGGTCTTCCGGGTCTAGGTCTATAACAACATTCCCTTTTTTGAAATTACAAGGAGACTCTTTCGTGTCAGTCAAAATTCGTCTTTCTCGTTTGGGTACCAAGAAACAACCGACCTATCGGATCGTCGTCGCGGAAGAGCGCAGCAAGCGCGATGGCCGGCTCGTAGAACGGTTGGGACATTTCGATCCCCGGACGGATCCCCCCACCATAGTTCTAAATGAAGAGCGCACGCGCTATTGGTTGGGTGTGGGCGCCCGCCCTACGGATGCACTGGGCATCATTCTGCGCCGCGCCGGAATCAGCGACAAGTACGTCCGCCAGCGGACCGCGCGCAAATCGAAAGCCGCCAAGGCAGAAGCAGCGGCGCCCGCTGCGCCCGCCGCGCCGGCACCTCAAGCCTAAGCTATACTCAGAATCAGGAGGCTGCTTCAAAAGTATGCGAGCGGCACTCCGTCTAGACTTTGCTCCTCTTTGGGAGGAATCGTGGATCTAAAGGACTTGGTCGAGTACATCGCAAAGACGCTTGTCGAAGACCCAAGCCAGGTGCAAGTCCGCGTTGTCGAAGGGTCGAATTCTGTCACGGTGGAACTGCATGTCGGGCCCAACGATATGGGGCGCGTCATCGGCAAGAGCGGCCGGATCGCCAACGCGATGCGGACCCTCGTCCGAGTGGCAGCGATTCGCCAGGGCAAACGCGCGACGCTGGAGATTGTTTAGCCATTTCGAAAAAACAAGCACGAGAGCCGCGCTTTCTGATCGTCGGGCGCGTGCTCAAGCCGTGGAGTTACCGCGGTGAATTGAAAATCGAAATCCTCTCGGATTTCCCGGAACGTTTCGCGTCGCTCCGCATGGTTTACCTGGGGGACGACGCGAAACCTTTTTCGGTCGAGCGCGCGCGCCTCCACGGGCAAAAGGCCGCGGTCCTCAAGCTCAAGGGGATCGACTCTACGCCAGCGGCGGAAAAACTGCGCAACCTGCTTGTGCAGGTCCCGACGGACGAGGCCGTGCCGCTGCCCGAAGGCAAATTCTACCTGTACCAGTTGATCGGCCTGAAAGTGACGACGACGTCCGGCGAGCCACTGGGCGAGGTGGTGGACGTGCTCGATACCGCCGGAGCGAATGACGTGTATGTCGTGCAGGACGGGACCCGAGAGATTCTCATCCCCGCCATCGAGCCGGTTGTAAAGCAGGTCGATCTCGAGCGGGGTGAGATGATCGTCGAACGGATGGAAGGATTATGGTAGAGACGCTCCCTTGAGGCCGTCTCGCCGATTGGGTTTGACAATCGTTGCTCGCCGTGGTATTCTAGCATTACATTCGGGTTTGGAGCCACAGTGCCGTGACCGATCCTCGTTTCTGGGTAGGCTTGAACCTCATTCCCCAAATTGGCCCCGTCAAAGTACGTCGTCTCCTCGATCATTTTGGCGATTTGGCTAACGCGTGGCAAGCCGGCGCCCACGAACTGGCCGCCGCCGGGTTGGACCAGCGTGCCCTGGAGAACCTGCTTTCGACCCGGCATCAGATCGATTTGGACGCCGAGATGCAGAAAATCGCCCGCGCCGGTGTGCAAGTGTTAACGTGGGTGGATTCGAACTATCCCTCACTCCTGGCGGCGATCCCGAATCCTCCTCCGGTTTTGTATGTCAAAGGCGAAATCAAGCCCGAAGACGATTGGTCCATCGCCGTCGTGGGGACCCGGCGGGCGACCTCGTATGGACGTGAGGTCACACGGCAGTTGGTGACCGAACTGGTGCGGCATGGGATCACGATTGTGAGCGGGCTGGCCCGCGGCATTGACGCGCAGGCGCATCGCTCCGCGTTGGATGCCAATGGTCGGACGATTGCGGTCTTGGGCAGCGGCTTGGACATTATTTACCCGCCGGAGCACGCGAGCCTGGCACAGGAGATCATCCAACACGGGGCACTCGTGAGCGAGTACCCACTCGGCGCCAAGCCGGATGGGCCCAACTTTCCCGCGCGCAACCGCATCATCAGCGGTTTGTCCCTGGGCACTCTAATCGCCGAAGGCGACCGGAAGACGGGTGCACATATCACGATAGACGATGCTCTGGAGCAGGGGCGGGAGACGTTTGCAGTACCGGGGAATATTTTTCACCAATCCAGCCGCGGCCCGAACACGATGATCCAGCAGGGCGAAGCCAAGCTTGTCACTTGCGCCTCTGACATTCTGGAAGAATTGAACCTGACGATGGTCGCCGAGCATCAACAGGTACGCGCCGTCGCGCCGGAGAGCGAAACCGAATCCAAACTGCTCAAGCTGCTTTCCGCCGACCCGGTCCACATCGACGATCTCGGGCGGGAAACCGGTCTTCCGATCGCCACCGTTTCCAGTACCCTGGCGCTGATGGAATTGAAAGGCATGGTACGGCAGACCGGCGGGATGAATTACGTCATCGCCCGCGAGAACCAGGCCGATTACATAATCGAATAAAGCCAAAGAAAATAACCAATCCGCTCTATGTTTTGATCCTCAAGCAAAACTATCTCCGAGGTGGTCTTGACTGAATCCATTCTTAAAGCAGACGAAATTCTCGAGCTGGAATTCGAATACGCTCGCGAGACGGCCGCTCAGGCGCAGAATGACCGCACGACCATCGTAAACTTGTATCTGTTGTTGGTCGGCGGAGTCGGTTCGATCGCGCTGGGATTGCCTCAGATCGTGTCCGACAATTCTCGAAGCACCTCCGTGACTCTACCATCCAGTGCCTATATGCTCTTATTTGCCTTGCTGGGCATCACCGGCTTTTTCATGCTGATGAAGCTCGTCCGGCTGCGACAGGCTTGGTATGAGAGCGTGCGAGCGATGAACCAGATCAAGAAATTTTATCTCCAGCGCTTTCCGGAGCTGGATGCGGCTTTTCTCTGGAAGGCCGAAACGATCCCGGCGGCGGGCAAGCCCTGGACGATCACTTTCAATCTCTCCGTGCTGGTCATGCTTCTCGACAGCACGGCCATCGCCATCGCCGTCCACATGACCGGTCTGCGCCTACCCTTGGGCGACTATGCCCTGGATGCTTTTGCAGCATTCATATTTTTCGCCTGGCAGTTATTCTATTATTTCTACCAACTTGCTTACGAATGATGAACGCGCCCGAACTGTCCTCTGGAGGTTTCGAATCGCTCGACCCATTGAACTCTTCCCTGAAACAAACTGACGCCATAGTTCGTATTACATATTGAACAGGAGTAGCTTATGGCTCTCGCCGTTGGTCAATTGGCACCTGATTTTGTGCTCAAGAGTCACAAGGAAGAGACAATCCGACTCAGCGATTATCGAGGGAAGAAGAATGTGGTCCTGGCCTTTTTCCCGCTGGCCTGGACTCCCGTCTGAACAGCCCAGATCCCATCGTACCAGGCAGCACTCGACCGGTTCGATGGGTATCAGACCCAGGTTCTGGGTCTCAGCGTAGACAGCGTTCCGTGCCTCACCGCCTGGGCCGAAAGTTTTGGTGGAATTACATATCCTTTGTTGAGCGACTTTTACCCTCACGGCAATGTCGCGCAATGCTATGGCGTGCTGCGTTCCGAAGGATACAGCGAACGCGCGATTTTCGTGATTGACAAGAGAGGGATCATCCGGTATGTGGATGTCCACGCGATCGATCAGCAACCGGACAACGAAGAACTTTTCCGCGTCTTGGCACAGATAGAACCCCTGGCCTCCTCCGCGCCTACCGTTGTTCCTGCTCCCGTCCCAGCTCCGGTGCCTTCGTCCGAGCCGGGTGGCGAGGTGGTCATGTACTGCACGTCCTGGTGTCCGGAATGCCGGCGCGCCCGCGCCTTTTTCAAGGAAAAAGGCATTCCATTGATTGAAATCAACATCTCCCAGGACCGGGCCGCGGCCGAGCGCGTACGGGGCTGGGCGAACGGGTTTGAGACCACGCCCACCTTCACGGTCAAGGGTCAGGCCGTCGTAGGGTTTGACCGGGTCAAGATCGAAAAGCTTCTCGAGTAATTCAAAAGAAGAACACTCCGGCGATCCGGAGTGTTTTTATGTACTGCGATTGTAAGTTAGAGTGGGCGTGAGCCCGAAAAAGCGTCCAATATCATCTGCTTCTTCAGAGATCAAGCCGCGGATCTCTGGGCGGAAGGATGAGAACGGCGTGACCGTAATCCGAATCTGCTTGCCGCGCGTCTCGTATCTCCAGGTGCCCGCGGCACAGCCATCGACCAGGACCACCGGCACGATCTCCCCGCCGTGAAAGACCCGCCTTTGATATTTCGGCGGCACCGCGAAATCGCGGTCACGATAGCCCAGCAAATAGGTATCAAAAGCCGGCAGAAGGATCACGCGTCGAATCGGATGGACCTCCGATAAGAGAGCCGACTGTGATGCAAGCAGCCAAGTCGCCTCGCCTTGAACGCGCAGCTCGACGAGTTCTTTCTGGAGTTGCGCCCAGGCGGACTGTGCTCTGGTCACTCCGATCCCCCACCAGGCCGCCAGGTCCCGCGGTGTGGCAGGACCATAGCCGCTCAAGTACCGCCGCGCGAGTTCGATATAATCCGGTTGATCGGATAGACTGACCTTCCGACCGAGCCAGCCGTCCAGCGCGACATAGGTCCGGTCCGTCCGCTGCATCGGGCCAAAACAGACCCGCCCCAGGACCCCGTTCAAATGCACCACCCCCGCTGCCGCAGACTTGATGTCATTCCCGAACTTGACCGCCATTTGCTCCATCAGTTCGGGACGCGTCAGTGGACCTTGCCGTTTTAGAATCGCATGGGCAGCGTCAAGGACTTGGACAGCCCGCGTGTGTTCCAATCCTCCCCGCCTGGCCAGCCAACGCAACCCACTCTCGCGCACCGAGGGCGCAAGGGCGGAGAGCAGCCAGTCTAGATCGTCCGCCGCGAGCAAGTGCATGGTACCGCGCATACACCATGTACGCACGATGCTGCGGTCCCGCACTCGACTTGCTTCGATATCTTCGAGCGTCAAACCCTCAACCCGGGCGCGTAGAGACAACGCCATCGCGGAAGGCAACTGGGCGTTGACGCCGACTAGAACTTTGACAACCTCTGCAACCGCCTTGCGAGGTCGACGTTCGGCAAGGCATTGAGAATACAGTCGCAACGTTCGTAGTTGACTTGATGAGACCTGTCGTGGTCTCAAATAAGAAGGGGAATCGGCTGGTCCCATTCCCCCTGATTCTCGGACTATATAATCCCCTCTATCTTGAAC
>JBLMXX010000429.1:0-12451 GCA_050257995.1 Acidobacteriota bacterium
TACACCAAGCAAGGCAAGTATGACCAGGCGATTGCCGACTTTACCAGAGCCAGTGAAATGCAGCCGAGTGAGGCTGTGATCTACAACAATCGCGGTGTGGCGTATGAGAACAAGGGCAATCTGGATCAGGCAATTTCCGACTATACCAAAGCGATCGAACTCAATTCGACGTATGCGGATGCCTTTTTGAATCGCGGTTCGGCATATCGGTTGAAAGGCTCCAAAGACCAGGCCGTTGCCGATTTAGAGACCTACTTACGGCTAGAGCCGAACGCGTCCGACCGCGAAACAGTTGAGCAACTCATCCATGAGTTAAAAGGGCAATAGAGATATATGCGCGTCATCTCCGGCAGCGCACGCGGTAGGACCCTGAAATCGCCCGGCGACGCTACGCGTCCAATCACCGACCGCGTGAAAACAAGTCTCTTCAATATCCTGGGCACGCGCGTGATCGACGCCAATGTGCTGGATTTATTCGCAGGTGCGGGGAGCGTGGGTATCGAGGCGCTTTCACGCGGGTCGCGCTGGGCGACGTTTGTCGAGCTGGACCGTGAAGCACTCAGGGCTATCCGCGAGAACCTTGCCCTGACCCGGCTGTCTGACCGCGCGAGCATCGTGCGGCAGGACGTGTTCAAGTTTATTGCCCAGCCGGAAGGCATGGCGGACAAGTACGATATCATCTACGTCGCGCCGCCGCAGTACAAAGGACTCTGGTCCGAGACCCTGACGGCATTAGATGGGCGGAACCTGCTTGCCGACCGAGGCGTGATCGTGGCACAGATCCACCCCAAAGAATATCGCGACCTGGAACTGCTCGGGTATGAATTGTTCGACCGACGCAAGTACGGCAGTACTCTGTTGTGCTTTTATCGAGTTTCACACCACTCTGCCCAATAGAGGACACTTCTGCAAGAGCGCTCTACTGGCGCAAGTACTTGTCAAAGAAATCACCGACCATTTTCACGATTTCTTCGTGATTGGGATTAATAGGACCTCCCGCCGGAATGAAGCCATGTCCCCCGTTCCTTACAATGACCAGACTGGCAGGAACTCCGGCCCCCTTGAGTTGGGAATAAAGTTCTTCGGACTGATTCGGGAGAACCATCTTGTCTTCGCTCCCGTGCACCAGCAGGAAAGGCGGGCTATCCTTAGAGACGTACGTTACCGGGCTGGCGCGCTTTAAGATCGGGTCCTCGCGCGAGGTCAAGCCAAAAACGTTACGATACACCTCTGCATGGTTCTCGGCAAAGTCAGCTCGCGTCAAGTCAGCCGGACCAAAAAAGTCCACCACCGCCTGCACACGACTAGACGTATTGCCAAAGCCCCCATTCCCCTCAAAGCCGGCGGTTGGTCCTGCCAACCCTGCTAAAGCGACCAGGTGCCCACCCGCGCTGCCGCCCCATGCGCCGATCCGATTGGGATCAATTCTGAGCAAGTCGGCGTTAGCACGCAGATATCGCACCGCGCATTTCACGTCCTCAATCTGCGCAGGAAACTTGTACTTTGGCGCGAGCCGGTAGTTGACCGCTGCTACGACATAACCTCGCCGGGTTAGGTCGGGCACCTCCATTGTGCCCTCGCCTTGGGTCTTGTCGCCTCCTCTCCAGGAACCGCCATGCACGTAAATGGTCGCCGGTCCTGGCATGCTCGGCATTGGGCTGGGGAAATAAATGTCCATTTTGAGCTCGATACCGTTGGCAATACAATAGGTCAAGTCACGCTGGACACCCGTGAGATTCATCAGGTTGATGCCCCGCGTCGGTGGAGGCGTCCCAGGTGACCGGGTTGGCGCCCTCGTTCGAGTGGCGACAGGGTTTGGGTCCGGGGCCAAGACGAGCGGAGGAACGCTCTCTGCCGTTGAGGACGGGTTGGCCGGTAAATTCTTCACCACCTTTTCAACGAAGACCGGAGTGGCTGGGGGAGCAGGTAAGGAGGGTATGGTTGTTGGAACCGGATAAGCATTGCAAGCACTAAAAAGCAGACAAACGACAATTAACAAGAATATGATTCTGGGCATTCGCGTGGGTTCCTTGATCTGTATTGATGAATACTACGGTCTGTTGTGAGCCAGCCGTGCGGCCTCTAACAATTCAACTACCTGGGCATCGTCGGTCTGAGCAAATTGAGCATAAAAGCGACCGACAGCCCAAAAGGGTTCAGGCGTCTTGAGCGCGATGACTTGATCGCATTCCCTCGCAAGGCGCACAATCGTTTCCGGGGGACCGACCGGCACGGCGAGGAGCAGTTTCCGCGGTGCATGCTTGCGCAAAGCGCGCAGGGCGGCGAGCATCGTCGAGCCAGTGGCAATGCCATCGTCGACGATGATCGCGATCTTGTCCTTGACCTCTGGAGCTGGAAGGCCCTTCCGAAACAATTCAAGCCGCCGTGCAATCTCGCGGCGCTGGTAATCAATCGCTTGGCTCAGCTCATGCTCCGGCAACTTGAGCCAGTGAATCAGTTCTTCGTCCAGGAATACATCGCCGTTGCTCGTCACTGCACCGATGGCGAGCTCCGGGTTTGATGGAGCCCCGATCTTATGCGCCACGAAGACTTCCAGGGGGGCGCAAAGTGCGCGCGCCACCTCCGCCGCGACGACGACGCCCCCACGCGGAATGCCGAACACGATCAGGCCTGGCTCACCTTTAAGAAACTCTAGTCGTTCTGCTAACTGCCTGCCCGCGTCTTGGCGATCATGAAAGAGCATCTGTCGCTCCAGGATCGATTAGACCATTCGGAATGCCGGTTCTACGGCATCTGCGTTGTCATTTATTACGCATCAAATCAATCACGTACAATCGGGTATACTCACTACCGGTCGGTCGCAAATCGCTCTTCATGATACTGACATGTTCGACGCGGCATTCGCCCAGTTCACCCACCGCGTTGTTCGCCACCATCTCTCCGACAAATTGTTGATCCACCGGACGCACATCCCGCTTGACGCGCCCTATTGTTAGGTGGGGTGAAAAAGGGCGCGTTTCCGGAGAGAAACCCAGTGAAGCACAGGCGCCGTCGATTTGCTCCGCCAGTCGCGTAATCGTTCCGATCTCGCCGCCAACGCCGACCCAAACCACGTTCGGTCGCCGCGTATTCGGGAACGCGCCGACACCGCGGAGGGTCAGCGTGAAAGGCGGGACATCAGCGCACGCACGGGTAAGAGCACTCTGCAAGCCAGGCATCTTGTCAGCGTCGACCCCTCCCAAGAACTTGAGAGTCAGGTGAACTGCCTCAGGCGCGACCCATCGAACGTACCGCCCCGCTCGTTCTGCTCTCAAGGTTTCTTGGACTTGGCGCAGGGCGCGTTTTTGCTCCTCCTGCAATTCCACTGCGATAAAGGTGCGAATCTCTTCCGCCATTCCGACCTCATTTTGCATTGTGCGACAAACAAGGGAAAATGTCAATCGGTACGAGAGTCCATTCCATTCTCGTCTCACGGATGTTGCAGGATTCACTGGCAAACAGACCTGATTCTTAGTTGCGATGAACCCCAATCAATGGGAAATTGACCAATTAGGTAATCGGTGATAAACTACACAAGCGATCTCAGAAGAGAGGTTTTCAATTTCCGTGTCTGCACGTGTTTTGCTGTGGCGCCGACGAAGGCAACGAAGAAAACCCAACCCGGTCGGTCGGGTCGTCCTGCGCCTGAGCATGGCCAGCATTGCTCTTATCATTGGGATGATAATCATGACCGCCGGTGCGGGAGTTGCTTCCGCCTTTGCGGTCTATCAATATTACGCCAAGGACCTTCCGGCACCGGGTGAAATTGTCAACCAAACCAATCAACAGTTCAAGACCACCCGGATCTACGACCGTACCGGCCAAGTCCTCCTCTACGAGATCTTTGACCCTCAAGGGGGCAACCGCACGGTTGTCCCTCTCGACAAGATCCCCGCAAACCTGGTAAACGCTACCGTCGCGCTTGAAGACCGCAACTTTTGGACCAACCCGGGCTTTGACTGGTATGGCATGTTCCGCGCCGCCTATACTACCCTGCGCCGCGAGCAAGTGCAGGGGGCGAGCACTATCACACAACAACTGGTCAAAAACGTCCTTATCCCGCTTGAAGAACGGACGATCCGCGACCCGTACAGTTTTGCGACTTATAACCGCAAGGCGAAAGAGCTCATCCTCTCTAACGAGATTTCACGCCGTTACGACAAGAAGAAAATCCTGGAATGGTATCTCAATGGGAATTATTACGGCAATCTCGCCTACGGGGTCGACGCCGCGGCCGAGGCCTATTTCGGCAAGCATGTTCAAGACCTTGATCTCAGCGAATCCGCCACCTTGGCGGCCATACCGCAGTATCCGGCGCTGAACCCGATTGACAATCCACAGGAAGCGATCAAGCGTCGCAACATTGTCCTGGACCAGATGTACTTGCAGGGCTATGTCACACAAGAAGAAGCCATTGCCGCCAAGAATGCCAAACTCCGCGTCACTCCGAAGCGATTTGACATTCGAGCGCCGCACTTTGTCTTTTACGTCCGCCGCTTGCTCGAAGACAAATTTGGACCGGAAATGGTGTACAAGGGCGGGTTGAATGTATACACCACGCTCGATTACAATATTCAGCAGACGGCGGAGCAGGTTGCGCGCGATCAGGTTGCCAAACTTGCTACCGACAAAAAGAATGTCACCAACGCCTCGGTGGTCGTCATACGTCCCGGTTCCGGCGAAATTGTCGGAATGGTCGGCTCGGTCGATTACTTCAATCGCGATATTGACGGTCAGGTGAATGTAGCCATATCACAGCGGCAGCCGGGTTCCTCGTTCAAGATTTTCAACTATCTCACGGCGTTCGCCCAGGGCTATACACCGGCTTCCATGCTGATGGATGTGCGAACGGTGTTTGACGATTCGCCAAACCCACCTTACGTACCAGAAAATTACGACCGCAAGTATCACGGACCGGTGCGACTGCGGACGGCGTTCGCGTCGTCGTTCAACATTCCCGCCGTCAAGTTATTGCAACTGGTCGGCGTCAAGAATGTCGTCAATACGGCACACCGCATGGGCATCAACACGCTGAATCGCGAAAAGTACGGGCTCGCGCTAACTCTGGGGGGCGGCGAGACCACGCTCCTGGATATGACTTTTGCGAACAGCGTACTCGCCAATCAGGGCATTATGGCAGGCGTGCCGATCCCGCCGGACCAGGTCAAACCGGGATTTCGAACTCTCGACCCGACAGCAGTGCTCAAAGTGACCGATTCGCAGGGCAAAACACTCTATGAGTACAAGCAGCCAGACCGCCAGCAAGTTTTGACCCCTCAACTGGCATTCTTGATGAGTGATATCCTATCCGACAATACCGCACGCACTCCCGGCTTTGGCTCCAACAGCGTCCTCAAACTGACACGTCCTGCCGCCGTCAAAACAGGGACCACTTCGGACTGGCGGGACAACTGGACCATTGGATACACCCCCGATTACGCCGTCGGCGTCTGGGTCGGCAATTCCGATAATGCTGAGATGGAGCATATTAGCGGGGTCACCGGCGCGGGACCCATTTGGCATGACGTGATGGAGAAGATACATCAGGGCGTCCCCGTTCACCCGTTTGCCGAACCACCCGGAATGACGCGCGTTGAGGTTTGTGCGACGAGCGGGCTCTTGCCAACTCCGTATTGCCCCGAGCGAGTCAAAGAGTTATTTATCGCGGGCACCGAGCCCAAGCAACTGGACAATATTTGGCAGGTCTTTCGCATTTACAAGCCCAATGGCAAGTTGGCGACCGTGTATGATCCGCCGGACCAAGTGGAAGATAAGGTCTATCCAATCTATCCGCCGGAAGCGGCAGACTGGGTGCGTGAAAGCAATATCCCGCAGCCGCCCGCAGATTACGATACGACTTTTCGTTCGCCCTCACAGAGTGGTGATGTTGCCATTATCACTCCCGCGTCATATTCGGCCATCCACGGCGTTCTAACTATTGTGGGTAACGCCCGGCTGGATAATCTCGATCGCTACCGGCTGGCATTTGGCAAGGGGCTGGACCCGACACAGTGGACCCAGATCGGGAGCGATCACCAGAACCGGGTTGATAACGGCTTTCTCGAGCAATGGGACGTCTCTTCACTTGACGGACTGTATACGCTCAAGCTGACCGTCGTGGATCGGAACGGCGCCTTGCGCGAAGCCGCGATCCAGGTGATCGTCGATAACCAGCCGCCCAAGGTCCAGATCATCCATCCCAACACGGGTGATATTTACAGCCCGGAAAAGGACGAATGGGTCTCTATCGGAGTAGATGCGGTCGATAACGCTTCTATGGGACGCGTGGAGTTTTACGTGGACGGCGCGTTCGTTGGGTCGAGTACGGTGGCTCCCTTTAACAAGAAATGGACCATCAAGATGTCCGACACGCTGACCAAGACATTGGCTGTCGCCGGAGCTGCCAACCCTCCGAACCCTATCACGATTACGCGGCTGATCACAAATCCAGATGGAACGTCCCGGACGGAGCAACTGATTGGTCAAGTCGCTCCGGTGACGACACCCAATCCTGCCGTGACCGCCGTATTCACATCGGGTCTGATCATCGTCTCGAACACGGTGCCGGTATCGAATTCGACCGGGTTTGTCGAGTCTCATATCATCAAAGCCATCGCCTATGACGCGGCCGGCAACCGGACGGAAAGCGCGCCTGTAACCATTTTTATTCAGCATGCATCTAAGGATAAAAAGTGAGTAGTGAACGGTGGACAGCGAACGGTTGACCGTATTCAGTAACCAGCACTCTACGCCAAAATACGGACTACTGACTACTGGCAGCTCACCCCTGTCCACTGAAAACAGCCTACATCATTCTCACAAGGAGGAGAAAATGTCTCGACGTTTGATCGTTGCTTTGACGGCTATCGCACTCATGGCCGTGTTACTCGCCGCGTGCGGCGGCGGCGCAAGTGGAGGCGGGACGGGTGGCGGCGGGTCCGCTCTTGACGTCACCGTGACCGCGACTGAATTCAAGTTCGACCCGGCGACAATCACCGCCGCGCCCGGACAGTCAATTAACCTGACCGTTAAGAATAACGGCAGTGTCCAGCACACCTGGGTCCAGAAGGATTCGAACGTTACCATGACCATCGATCCCGGCAAGTCGACGACCAAGACCTTTACGGCACCGTCGAAAGCGGGTACCTATGTGATCGAGTGTGACATCGCCGGTCATAAGGAAGCCGGCATGGTCGGTCAGTTAGTCGTCAAATAATCACGCCGAAGGTAGGGACGCCATAATGGCGTCCCTACCCCAAGCGGCTTTTACCTTCGGATCACATGTATATTCTGGTTACGAATGATGACGGAGTGGATGCGCCCGGACTGCTGGCCTTGAAACAGGGGTTGGCATCCGTAGGAGAAGTTGTCGTCGTCGCACCCAACCGCAATTGGAGCGCCGCAGGACACACCAAGACCCTTCACAAGCCGTTGAGAATCCAACCTGTCACGCTTGGAGATGGGTCTTGCGCTTTTGCTACCGATGGCGCACCTACGGACTGCGTTGCCATCGTCGTACTTGGTTTTCTAAAGGAGAAACCCGCACTCGTCGTCAGTGGTATCAATCCGGCCGGGAACCTCGCGCACGACCTCACTTACTCGGGCACGGTTGCCGCCGCCATGGAAGGCGCGATTAACGAAATACCCTCAATTGCCGTCTCTCTTGACGCCAACCATGACGATCATATCGATTTCTCGCCAGCCGCCGAGTACGCGGCGCGCATTGCGCGGCGCGTGCTGTCGAGCGGTCTGCCCCCTGATACCTTTCTTAATGTCAATGTCCCCGCCATCCCTTTGCAAGAGATTCGTGGTGTCCGCATCACTCGCCTGGGCAAGCGCATTTATCGAGATGCCCTCGTGGAGCGCCAGGACCCGCAAGGCAAGAGCTATTATTGGATCGGCGGCGATCCCCCTTCCGGAGTGATCGAAGTGGGGACGGACTTTGGAGCTCTCTCCGACCACTATGTCTCCATCACACCAGTCCATATGGACATGACGAGCCACACGCTTATCGATCGGATGAAACCCTGGGAAAACGATTCTTTGCTAGCTTGAAATTCCGGCACGGCAGGAGCAATTACAAATTGCCCCGCCGCACCCCATCAACCCAAAGGAGGGCATGACGATGGCACAGACAGTTCAAGTTTCACGATCCACCCGGTCTCCCGAGCAACAACAGGAACCAGCGCGCCATCCGCAATGGGCGTTCTTCAAGGGAGAATTCGTGCCGATCGAAGACGCCAAACTTAGCATCATGACGCAAGTGGTGAACTATGGCATCGGCGCGTTCGGCGGGATCCGGGGTTATTGGAATGACGCGCAATCCCAATTATATGTTTTCCGAATTGAGGATCACTACCGCCGCTTTCTCAGCTCGGGCAAACTCTTCAACGCTCAATTGCCCTACACCGTCCAGGACCTCAAGGGTTTTACGCTCGAGTTGCTCCGACGCGAAGGTTACCGGCGGGACGCTTATATTCGCCCATTGCTCTATAATGCGACTGAGGACATCACACCGCGACTCTACGATGTCGAGTTTGATTTTGCCTGTTTCTCGCGTCCTCTCGGCGATTATATCAAGCTCGAGGTGACCGCCTGCGTCTCCTCCTGGCGCCGACTGGACGACAATATCATTCCTTCCCGCGGCAAGATCACGGGCGGCTATGTCAACTCTGCGTTCGCCCGAAGTGAGGCTCATTGGAACGGCTACGACGAAGGTATCGTGTTGAATCAGGATGGTCACGTTGCGGAAGGGAGCGCTGAAAATCTCTTTGTTGTGCGCGACGGACGGCTTTTCACGCCGCCAATCAGCGACAACATCCTGGAAGGCATTACTCGCAATACTGTTATCCAGCTGGCACGCGATGAACTTCAGATTCCGGTGGTCGAGCGCTCCATCGATAGGTCGGAACTATATATCGCGGACGAGGTCCTGTTCTGCGGGACCGGCGCCCAGGTCTCGGCCATCGTCAATATCGACCATCGCCCGGTCGGAAATGGCAAGGTCGGCAAAGTGGGCCAGCGGTTGCAGGAATTCTACTTTCGCGTCGTGCGCGGCGGTGAACCAAAGTATTCAGGTTGGTTGACGCCGGTCTATGCATGATCCGAATGGAACCACCTGAAATTCTCTCCGACGCCGTCGTACCGGCGCCCGCTGCGCGGGTACACGGTTTCTTCGGACGATTGCGGCACGACTATGTCCTGCTGGCGCTGCTGGGAGTGACGCTCCTCGTCAATCTAGCCTTGTCTGGGTTTTTGCTGGTCCGCTACAATGGTCTGCCGGACCCCCTCCCCCTGCACTTTGACGCGAGCGGTCTGCCAGACCGCATCGAGTCCAAGAACGGGATACTGGCACTGCCTGCCATCGGTCTAGTCGTCTATGGGATAAATTCGGTGTTCGGTATCATAGCGTATCGCCGTCAGCGCGCCGCGACCCTGTTGCTCGTCGTCGGCGCGCTGTGCGTCCAGGTGTTGATGTGGCTTGCGACTATCAACATCTCCGGCGGACTCTTTTAGAAAATAGTTGAGAAACCCAACCCGGGATTTGGATCTCTGTCGTTTTGACTCCCCTCAATCTTCTCCTGGGCGCGATGCTTGCGACGATGATAGCCGCGTCGGCATACCGACGCGGCTCACTTGACTTTAGCGGCGCCATCGGAGCGGTCCTGGTCGGCACGCTTGTCTTTGCGGGCGGAGGACTGGCAGGGGGGCTATTGCTCGTCGCGTTCTTCGTAACGTCCTCGGCACTTTCACATTACCACGCTCGCACGAAAGAGCCCCTTGCAGAAAAGTTTCAGAAAGGTAGCCGCCGAGATCTGGGGCAAGTGCTCGCCAACGGCGGATGGAGCGCCTTCCTGGCATTAATGTTCGGGTTTATCCCGCAGCCGATATTTTTCTTTGCCTTGGCAGGGGCGATGGCGACAGTAAATGCGGACACTTGGGCGACCGAGCTCGGAGTGCTGAGCAAGGAACCGCCGCGCTTGATAACGAATGGGCAGGTCGTCGCCATTGGAACCAGCGGTGCCATAACTCGATTGGGCACGCTTGTCGCGCTGTGTGGAGCGTTATTGATAGGAATTTTGGGTTTTGCCACTACGGCGGCCAGCGCCTTATTCCCGACCTGGTTCTATCCTGTACGGGGCGCTGCCTTTTTGATTCCAATCGCCGGGGTGTCCGGTCTGTTGGGCTCTCTATTTGATTCGCTCCTGGGCTCAACAGTGCAGGCTATTTACTATTGTGATTTCGATCAAAAGGAAACAGAATCGGCGCGGCATCGCTGTGGACGCGAGACAAGGCTCGTTCGCGGTTGGCGATGGCTGGATAATGACTGGGTGAACCTGTTCGCCAGCGTTGTGGGCAGCGCGATCGCGGCTACACTGTATTGGGTGATACAACCCATTTGACGCACCAATTGAGACAGGGTAGAATCGGCCAATGCTTTACATCGTCTCCACGCCCATCGGCAACCCTGAGGACATCACACTGCGAGCCCTGCGAATCCTGCGCGAGGCAAACGCCATTATCTGCGAAGAGCTCCGCGAGGGTGTGCGGCTAGTCCGCCACCTTAAAATTGAAAATGAGATTATCGACCTGAACGAGCATACGGAGCACACGCGAGTGCCCGAACTCATCAAGCGCTTGCAGCGCGGGGATACGCTCGCCCTGATATCCGATCACGGCACACCACTCCTGGCGGACCCTGGAGCCAGGCTCGTTCGCCAAGCCATCGAACAGCAACTCGACGTCAGCGCCGTGCCGGGCGCGTCGAGCTTGCTGGCAGCCCTCGTCGTGAGCGGACTGGCGATGGACCGCTTTCGGTTCGTCGGAATGCCGCCGGTCAAGAAAGACTTGCGCCAACAGGCCCTGAGGCGGCTCAGAGAGGAACGCGACACCTGGGTCATCTTCGATGCTCCATACCGCCTCTCCGTCCTGCTGGCGGACCTGGAACAATTCGTCGGTGGCGATCGCGCTTTGGTGGTCGCGTGCAACCTGACGATGCCCGACGAGAAAATTGTGCGCGGCACCATCAAGAGCATCGTCGCCCATTTTGGCAAGCACCCTTTCAAAGGCGAATTCGTCGCCGTCGTCGCCGGTAAAGAAATAGATACAAGAACTTGGAGGACCCGATGAAAGCGGTCATACTTCTCGCAGGGCTTGGCACACGCTTGCGCCCACATACTTACAGTAAACCGAAACCATTGGTCCAGGTAGCCGGGAAACCCGTACTGGGCCACATATTGGACAGTCTCGCAGAATTGCATCTTGAGGAAACGATTTTTATTGTCGGTTACTTGGGCGACCAGATTCAGAAATACGTGACCGATCATTACCCCAATATGCGCGCCCACTATGTCGAACAGGCTGAGATGAAAGGGCAAGCGCACGCGATCCTGCTTGCAAAGGAATACATCGACCAGCCCATGCTGATTATCTTCGGCGACACGATCTGGGAAACGGATTTCTCCCGTCTTGAGCGAGTAACTCACGATGGCCTGATCTACGTCAAAGAGGTCAGCGACCCGCGGCGCTTTGGCGTCGTTCAGATGCATAATGGGTTCGTCACCCAGTTCGTGGAAAAACCCTCCAAGCCGATTTCTAACCTTGCGGTCGTCGGCGTCTATTATTTCCGTGCCTGGCAAATGCTGATGGAATGTATTGACGCTCTCATCGAGCGAAATATCCAGACAAAGGGCGAATACTTTTTGGCCGACGCGATGCAGTTGATGATCGAAGAGGGGGCAAAATTCGAAGTCGAAACAATACCCATCTGGGAAGACTGCGGGACGCGCGAAGCCATCCTCAAAACCAACCGCTATCTGCTTACGAAACAGGGCAGTTACGCGAAACAAGTAGAAGGATCTGTCATCCTCCCACCCGTGTACATCAGCGACGATGCATACATCAAGAACTCTATCATTGGACCGAATGTGTCCATTTCAGAGAATACCAAGGTGGAAAACTCTATCGTGCGCGACTGTATCATCAGCGAGGGGTCGCAAATCGAGAACGCCATGCTCGAATCATCTCTAGTCGGTAAGGATGCCCTCGTCCGTGGCACCTTCGAACGCTTGAATGTAGGCGATTCGTCCGAAGTGGACTCGTCTTCGACGAACGGAGAATAAGCGAATTGCGGTTGGGGACACGTCGTGGTGCCGCCACAACATCGGACCATTGAACTTGTAGGAGTTTATTCATCAGGCCCGTGATGAATGGTCGAAGCGGACAAATGCCAAGGCAAATCCAGGAGGATCGCAGATGATCATTGGAGTACCGAAAGAGATCAAGGACAAGGAGAATCGGGTCGCTCTCACCCCCGGCGGCGTTCACGCCCTCGTCTCCGCCGGCCACCGCCTCCTCATCGAAGCCCACGCCGGCGACGGCAGCGGCTTTCCCGACGCCGAGTTCCGCGCCGCCGGCGCCACCCTCCTCCCCACCCCCGCCGACGTCTGGT
>JBLMXX010000430.1:0-3287 GCA_050257995.1 Acidobacteriota bacterium
ATATCCGTGGCGTTTGCGGGCAAGCCGAAGATGAAAAGGGCGAGTCCGCCAATGATTATCGCTAACCAAAGCGTGCAAACACGGACGAGCAAAGTGGCAGCGGAAGCCATTGTCGAGCTCAATCCGACCAACACCTGAACCAGGCTCGTCATACTGCCCTCTGTCGCGCCCACGCCGCCCGGCAAGAGCGTGATCGCGCCGAAAAGGCTGGCCCCTCCATAGATCAGTGTTGCTTGCAGCAGCAAAGCCCGAGTGGGTTCAAGACCAAAGCCGAGCAACACCAGGAAAAAAGCCAGGCATTCGCCGAACCATGCGACAGCAGATAAAGCCAGCGCGATCAGTATCGGTTTCCAGCGCAGCAAGAGGTATGCGCTCTCATACAAGTTCCGTCCGAGATGGGCGAACTTTCCGATCAACGGCAAGCGTTCCGCCAGTCCGAGTAGATATTCGGCCAGCCGCCGTGACTGCATCAGGAGGATCACTGCGATGATTGCGAGCAATATTGCAGCAAGCGCGGGAATTCCAATCGGATAAACCACCAACCCGAACGCAACGAGAACAACCATCCCCAAGGTATCGGTGAGCCGTTCGGCCGCGATGATAGATGCAGAGTAGCTTATCGCAATCCCGTAGCGTGACTTGAGTAGAATGGACTTGACCAATTCCCCAAGTTTGCCGGGCACCATCGTCAGAGAAAATCCGGAGAGAAAAATCAGCAGGCTCGCCCGCGCGGGCACGCCGATGATGCCGATGACGTACAAATAATAGTGCCAACGCGCAAAGCGCAAAAGGTAATTGGCGAGGACGGCTGTGAGGACGATCGGAAGCCAATGCCAGTCCCAACCCAAAAGTGCCTGGGCAAGCTTTGGGGCGTCCGCGTAGAGCGTCAGCCCGAGATACACCAATGCGGCGAACGCGAGAGAGAGGACGATTTTGCGACCCAGTCCCGCCAGGGTCGCTTTGCTCGTTTGCTGGATAGTCACGTCTCCCAATTCAGAATCGGATCACTCGAAATGACTCGGCATAGAACTCCTCGTCCATATCCGGACGGCGCAGACGATCCCGGATGCGCTTTTCGAGAGCATCCGGGTCCTTGATCTGACTTTTGTGCTGGCGCAGGGCGGCGATTTTAATAGCGACGGTGTCATTCACATTCACCCATATATTCGGTTCGGTGGTCACGCTGAGCCAGACCTCTTTCGGCGAATGTGGCTCCAATCCTTCTTCGAGCAAATCCGGAAAATACATACGATTCCCTGCCGCGGGGAATATAGCATCCAGTGTTGTCGCACCGGCGGCACGATGGTCAGGATGGTTGATGGCGACATTCTGCCGGATGAACGTCGTCGGGTCGCAGGTGACGACAATGGAGGGCCTGAACCGACGAATCTCCCGGACGATCTCACGCCGCGCTTCCAATGTATTGAATAATTCGCCATCATGATAACTCAGGAACTTGACTTCCTTGGCACCAATAACGGCTGCCGCTGCGCGCTGTTCCGTTTGGCGGTCCGCGCACAGCGTTTCCGGCGTCATTGCCGGGTCATCGCTGCCTTTGTCTCCGCAGGTGAGCAGAAGGTATCGAATTTCCTTGCCTTCCTTTGCCCACTTGGCGAGAGTCGCACCGCAAAAAAACTCGGGGTCGTCGGGATGAGCGAGAACAAGCAGGACTCGTTGAGGTTGTTTAGACTCGTTGATCATTAGGTTTCCCAATCAGAGGTTATGGAGTGCCCAAAACAGGCCGCGCGATAAAGATTCTCCAAATGAGTAAAAACGCCAATCTCCAAGCAAATATGCAAAGGCCTCCAAGGCCAAGTGCCACGACAATAAAAACGGTGGGGATCACAGCGCGTCCAAGGACTAGCGCTCGTAGCAAAAGGGCAATTGGACCTGCAACCAGCCATGCATTCAAGGTACGTGTGAGAAACTCATAGAGATGGCCTCCGGACCAGGCCCATTCCAGTCGAAATGCGCGCAGTAGGTACCCGGCGATTATCCACGGCAGTATAAACTCACTTCCCGTCAACATCAGACCAAGGAGGGGATGAACGGGATCGATCATCTCATGATCCCGCTGACCGATAAACACGAAAAGGAGCAGAGCGATACAATCGCCTGCCGCGAGCGCCCACGGTGCGAGTCTTTTAATGTTCGTGCTCATAATCGCCTACCCATTCATTATTCTTGACGCGGGGACGGCTTGAACAACGGCGCTCCGCACACTTCACAGAATTTGGATCCGTGAGCGTTGACCACCCCGCACGAAAAGCATAATTTGCCATCTCCTTCGGGTGGAGGCGGCGCGATTTCTCTATATGTCACGATGTAGGAAGGTGTGGCAATATTCCGTGCCTCGCCGTTTCGGAAAGAAAAACGGTCGCGTTGGGTGACCATGTGGATCACCCTGATCCGTTCGCCCATGCGGGTCAACCACTGGAGATATTCGTCCATAGACGAAAACTCTATAATCTTGAATGCCATTAGATTTTACCGCCTGTTTGCCATTGCAGTGGTGACACGAATATTATAGCGCGCCAACTCAGACGCGTCAATGCGCGACGCAGCGCGCACAGTTGGGGCATTGACACAATGGGATACGCATAGGAGGAGAACATGAGTGACGATCCTGTTTTGGATTCACAGAACTTGAACCAGGACGTGCGCAGAATTTGGGACCATAACGCGTCATTCTGGGATGACAAAATGGGCGAGGGGGACCAATTCCAGAAATTGTTGGTCGGACCTGCTACGGAGCGCTTGCTTGAGGTTCGCCCTGGCCAGCGGATTCTCGACGTTGCGTGTGGGAACGGTGTGATGGCGCGGCGGTTGGCGCAACTCGGAGCGAACGTGGTTGCCTGTGATTTTGCGTCAGCCCTTATCGAGCGCGCCCGCGCTCGTTCGACCGAGTACTCGGACCGCATTGAATATCATGTCGTCGACGCGACCGATGAGCGACAGCTTTTGGCCCTCGGTGAAAGCCTGTTCGATGCAGCCATCTGCAACATGGCGCTAATGGATATGATGGTCGTCGAGCCCCTATTCTCGGCGTTGACCCGGCTCCTCAAGCCACAGCGTCACTTTATTTTCTCGGTTATGCATCCTTGTTTCAACTCGTCTGGCACCAAATTAGTTATCGAGGAAGAAGACCGCGAGGGCAAGTTGGTAACGTCCTACTCGGTCAAGGTCATGCAGTACGCCGGATTGGGAACGACCAAAGGTCTGGCTATAGTCGGTCAACCTGAACCCCAGTATTACTTCCACCGTACGATCAGTAACCTTTTCAGCGC
>JBLMXX010000431.1:0-5858 GCA_050257995.1 Acidobacteriota bacterium
ATCGTCATCGACAAAAAGGTGGTCTCCTGCCCCATCATCAAGAGCGCGATCATGGAAGGGAGCGGCATCATCGAAGGGCAATTCACGCAGGAAGAGGCCCAGAACCTGGTCATCCGACTGAAATTCGGTGCCCTGCCGTTTCCCCTAAGGATCGTCGAGACCACGCCGATCGGTCGCTAGTCCAAAATCAATGCATAGAGGCTGTCCAGATTTCCTTCTTGGACAGCCTCTTTTGAATCCAATTATTGAAATCCTTTCCACCGTGCCTCCAACTGCTCAATTGATCATCGTAGTTTTGTTAAACCTCATCCATCGTTACACGTAAGAATTTATGCCACCCGATTGGCGCAATATCACCTACCTCAAGCGGGGAAATTCCAGACAGCGTAAGGCATACGCGGTCCTGCGCGCGCTCGGAGTTTTTGAGATTCTCCGCGCCTATGATCCGGTCCTCGTTGGCACCGTCCCTATCGAAGTCGATATAGAGACCAGCGACGTCGACATTATTTGCAACGTAAACGATCTGGCCGCTTTTGAGCACGAGGTCACCGCCGCGTTTGGTTCTTGCGAGGGCTTTCAAGTAGAGCGCAAGGCGGTCGAGGACGTGCCGCGCGTCGTCGCCGATTTTTACTATGGAGGATTCCCTTTTCAAGTATTTGGACAGCCGCGCGCGGTCGAAGCGCAGAATGGTTATCGCCATATGGTGATCGAGGCGCGGCTGTTGGAGATCGGGGGAGAGGCGGCACGCGACGAGATTCGCCGGCTCAAGCGGGCGGGCTTCAAGACCGAACCCGCCTTTGCGCGCTATTTTGGGCTGGAGGGCGATCCCTATGTCGCATTGTTAGAGTTGGCGTCGTTAGGCGAGGACGAACTGCGAAGGATAATCAGATGAGGATTTTGATCTTGGGCAATGCACTATAGGTTTTTCGTCAATAGGCTCAGTAGACCATCCGGATACAGAGGCGTCGCCCCATTTTGAAAATCGCCGAGTGACATCCAGAGGGCTTTGCCGATTAAGGGACCCTCGTTCACCACGAACGACGCCTGCGCGTAGAACGATTCGTCCACGAATTCTGCCTCATAGATCTGGATGATCTCGTGTCCCGGTACCCCGTTAAAGACAAATATGTTCTCCACCGTGCCCAGGAGGCGGGCGTTCTTGATTTCTGCCCCAATCTCTTCTTGCATTTCGCGGTGCAGCGCGACGAGACTGTGCTCACCGAATTCAATCCCGCCGCCCAGCGGGCGATAAAAAATCTGGTCCTTTATGGGGTCGTATCCCTCGCCCACCAGAATCGCATCGCCTCTGCGAAAGACGCCCAGTGCCAGTGCTCGGATTCTGTGCTCTGGCATTATGTGTTCCTTCCGTTGCTACTGCTCCACTTGCGAATGTCCGCGCCATACACTCCCCACATGCACTCCGGCAGCAGCTTGCCGATTTCGACCATTACCTGCCGCGCGGCCTCGTCGTCGCGCTCCCGCCGCGAGCACGCGCAAGGAACGCTCAATTGGAACGGCGCTCCGAAACTGGCATTCAGCGCGGCGTCGTCGTCCTCATAAATTCCCACCGGCAGGCAGGGGACTGTGCCGTGGGTCAGCATAAGCAGGAATAGACCGGTCCCCGGCGGCGGCTGGCACAGCGAGCGGTTCTCGCCCGTGCGTCCTTCGGGAGCGATGCCGATCAACTGCGGGTCATTGCCGCGAGTGAGCCCAAGTGCGTGGCGAATCGCAAGTGTGCCTTGCCCGCGTAATTCGTGATTCCCGATCACGGGCGGTAGGAGGACGAACCCGTAGGTGCGCGCCAACTGTCCAAAGAACCACCGGGTCAGCGGCTGTTTGACGGCGCGGCCCCATCCCCCCGGATACCACCACTCGCGCGTCATCAAGAGACGTAATTCCTGCGGTGCCTGGGTCCTCTGTCCCCGGACCGCCTTCAGTATCAGGCATGCCCCCCACCACGCGCCCAGCCCGGGGTGATCGTAATGATTCAAGGCGAGGACAAAGGGCAAAGCGGGAGGAATATTCTCGGCGTGCAAGATACGGGGGACCGGGCGGACCTCTTTCAGCAACAGGGCGGCGGCAGCACTGGCGGAAGACGGCACACCCAGAAGGACGCGCAGGGCAGGGAGGGCAAGCAATCGGACGGGGTAGGGATAGCGGCGCCGATAGGAAGGGAGATGCGACAATGCATGCCTCCGCGAGTCCGGTTATTTCGTTGCGCGATACACAAGCCACATGCGCTGAACTGCCGTGAGATTCGTGAAAATCGCAAGAATTGCCAGCACGATCAGGATCGGCGTATCGCCAAACACGGCGGTGAGGACCAATCCAATCACCAGAAGGGAGATGCGCTCAAACCGCGTCATCATCCCCTCCTTGCATTCCACCCCGATGCCCTCGGCGCGGGCGCGCGCGTAACTCACCATAAGCGAGCCCAGGAGAGTCAGGTATGTCAGGTAAGCGACGAACGTCATGCCGTGCTGCAGGTACCAGAACATGATGCCCAGGAAAATGGCGCCTTCGGCGAACCGGTCGGTGGTGGAATCGAAAAAAGCGCCGAATTTGCTCACGCGATTCGTCAGGCGCGCCAGTGAGCCGTCAAGCGCATCAAAGATTCCGGCAACAACGATGAGCACTCCCGCCAGCGCCATATAGCCGTTTGCCAGAATGAGACCGATAAGACACATGGCGACAAAGCCGATGAGCGTGAGTGCATTCGGCGTAAAGCCCAGAGCGTTTAGTCCAAGAGCCATGCTGTTCAAGAGTGCTTGAGCGCGTCGCCGCACCACGTTACTTAGCATTTACCCATCCACCAGTTTCCTTGCCTATCCGTGTCCTTGTCTACCTGTGTACGTGTGTACCTTTCTACTCCCCTTGAAACCGCGAGAAGCGAAAAGGCCGCAGGTCCAGCGTGCTCGCGGCGCCATCGGTGACCAGTTCTGCAATACACGCGCCGACAGCCGGAGCCCAGCCAAATCCCAGTCCGCTGAAACCGGCGGCGAGGACCAGCCCGTGAATCCCGGGAACACGGTCCAGGACCGGGTGCACGTCAGGGGTCATGTCGTACACGCCCGTATGCCCTCGTACAAACCGCGCCTTGGCCATAGCGGGCAAGCGCGTTGCCACTCGCCGTTGAACATCGCCGACGAATGCAGGATCGACTTTCTCGTCGAATTGATCGGGATTGGGGAGAGTCTCCGTGTCCTGCGTGTTCAGCCCGCCCAGGCATAGCCCATAGGTGTGAGGACGAAAATAGGCGCCGGTGATCAGGTCGAGAAAAGCCGCGTGCCCGTTTTTAAGATCAGGCGGACGTTCGAAAAAAGCCACCTGGCTGGTTTCCGTTCGGATGCCGATTTCAAGCCCGAGCGGCTTGAGCAGCCGGTCGGACCAGGGACCTGCCGCCAGCACCACGGTGAGGGCTTCGATGGGACCGCTCGTGGTTTCCACTCCGGTCACCCGCCCGCGCTCGACAAGAATGCTCTTGACAAACGTGCCGGTGTGGAAGATAGCGCCGCGTGCCTTGGCGCGTGCCGCCAGCGCTTGCGTAGCCGCGACGGAATCCAGGTAGCCGGAGTCGGGCTCGTAGGCGGCGAGCGCGACGTCCTCCACCTGAGCGGCGGGCTGTAGTTCTTTGAGCTCTGCAGGCGAGACCGTCAGCATGTTCGCGCCGATGCCGCGCAAGCGCGTAACATTGGCTTTCAGGTCCGGCGCATTCTCCTCGCCTGCGACGACGACAAGTCCGGTGGGAGTGAACGTGCCATTCCCCCCAACTATCTCGTTCCAGTTCTGAAAGTAGCGCAGGCTGGTCAGCGCCAGCCGGGCTTCGGGCTCAAAGGAAAAGTAGCTCCGGACCAGACCGCCGCTCCGTTTGGTCATCCCCGAAGCGATCGATCCCTTTTCGACGACCAGGACGCGCACCCTGGGCTGGCGGGCGAGGTGAAACGCGATACTGCACCCGATCACGCCGCCCCCGATAACGACCACGTCGACCACGGTTCTCAAGGGGACACCTTGCGCGGGCGGCGGCGACCGGGCCAATTGAGCAAGTGACGGACGCGCGCCATCCGCCTCTTTCCGGAATTCGATTCCATGCGCTCCACCAGCCGCCGGGCAGCCATCAGTTCCTCGTAGTAGGCGAGGACGCGCTGCGCGATGATGCTCCAGTCGTATGTGGCGGCTTTGCGCTTGCCGTGCTCGCCCATCTGCGCTCGACGCTCCGGAGATTTCAGCAAGTCGATAATGGCGCGGGCGATGGCGAGTTCGTTGCCTGGCGGCACCAGCAGCCCCTCGGACCCATTCTCCAGAACGGCGCGAAATCCCGTAATGTCACTGGCGACAATCGCCACCCCCGCCGCCATCGCTTCCAGAAGGATGATGCCGAAACTTTCAAACCCGGTGTTGGGCGCGCAGAAGACGGTAGCCGTGCGGTAAAACCGCGCCACCTCCTGCGGTGAAACATAACCCACAAAATGAACGCCGTGCAGTTTGTGAGCGCGCGCGTACCGCAAAAAGGGCGCCTTGTCCTTGTCACTGTACGCGCCGACGACGATGAGCCGTGCATCCGGCACGATTTGCTTGATATACGGATAAGCGCGCAGGAGATGGCGAAAACCCTTCCGCTTGTCCATCCGCCCGACGTAGAGGATGTTCGGGCGCCCATCGCTAAACCGCTCGATCGGCTGGATGTCCGGTGCAGAGAACCGGGCGCAGTCGATCCCGTTGGGGAGGATGACATAGTCGCCGGGGAAATAGCGGGTGATGTACTCGCGCACGGCCTCCGAAACAAAAATCCGCCCGTCCAGACGATTGAAAATGCGTTTGACGAGCGGACCGCCGTATTCGTACAGGGCGTTCGACTCACGGTAGGCGTGAAAGGTCCCCACGTTGAGCGCGTGGGAGTGACGCAGGACCACGAGCGAGAGCACGGGCACCCCGGGCTCGTGGACGTGGACCACGTCAAACTTTTCGTCCTTCAATATCTTCTTGACGCGCCGGTAGACCTGGGGCGAGAGGGTGATACGCGCGGTAGACCCGCTGAAGGGGACCGGCGAGACTGCACCGCTTACCTTGATGACGTGATCGCCGAGGATGTCTTCGTCAGTGGTGGACGCGGCGATAATGCGCGTGTCGTGTCCCAGCGCGCGGAAATGCTTGTCAAGGGCGGCGATGTGTTCCGTCACGCCGCCGGGGTACGGGTAATCATAAGGAGAGACCAATGCGATTTTCATAGGCGCCTCGACGGTGATTCAACTGTCGCCGGTCGCCAAATGCTCCGGCATTTGCACCGCGACAACCTCGCCGCGTGCGCAGACCTCTCCATTCGCAGAAAGGGTGGCCGCCACCACGACCTTGCGCCCCTTGATTTCCTTCACGGTGGCACGCACCTCCAGCGGTACGCCGATCGGCGTTGGGCGAACATAGTCAACTTTGAGCGAACCGGTCACAAAGCGCAGCGGCGGCAGGGTATCCATGGCGCGCCCTTGAGCGCGATAGGCGGCCGCCGCGGCAGTGCCCGTAGAATGGCAGTCGATCAACGAGGCGATCAGCCCGCCGTACACGTAACCCGGAATCGCGGTGTGATAGGGCCTCGGCTCGAACCGGCATACGCTCTCGTCGCCATCCCAGTAGCTCTTGATCTGCAAGCCGTGTTCGTTCAGTCTCCCGCATCCATAGCAGTGACTCGTCTGGTCCGCATAATAGTCCTGAAACGCTTTTTGAGCCATCGTTTTTTCCTAGCCCTCGCGAGAACCGACCGCGCGCCGGATGTGCTTGAGCGGCAGGCGCACCAGGCTCTGGAACATCTGCGCGGGACCGATACGGGCAAGATACTCCATCTCCTCGCGCGTCCAAAAGTGCCC
>JBLMXX010000432.1:0-3027 GCA_050257995.1 Acidobacteriota bacterium
ATGTTCGCCGACCTATCGCGGTACCCGGTCGACAGCACGTTCTTCCATCCCACCTTCCTCTATGAATCGCTGTGGGATTTGGGCATGGCCATCGTCCTGCTGGTCATCGCGCGGCGGTGGACGAAGGAAAAGAACGGGGACCTGTTCCTGCTGTGGGGCATTTTCTACGGCATCGGACGTTTTCTCGTCGAGTTCCAGCGCCCGGATGCATGGATGATCAGCGGCATCGCCACGGCGCAGATCATCGGGCTGATCCTCGTCGTGACGTGCGGCGTAGCACTGGCATACCGCCACACCGGACCCAGCAAGGCGACGCAAGCCGCCCAACGTGCGCAACAGCGCCGCCGCCGCGAACAACCCCGCCCGTAACGGGCAGAATGTAGCGAACGGGGCGGTTCATGAACCGCCCCGTTCGCGCCAACCGCCCCAACGCGCACCCCAATACACGTAACGCCCCGACCCGCGTCGCGCCTACGTCGATTTATCCAAAATCTCCACTGGCACCTTCGCGAGCCGCTTGAATTCCTCCGCATCGCTCCGCGTGCCGACCACGTCCGGATCGCCATAATGCATCGGGATCGCCAGCGCGGGCCGGATCGTATTCGCCGCCTCCGCCGCCTCCACCGCCGTCATGACGTACGTGCCGCTGACGGGCAAGAGCGCGATGTCGACTTTGATCTGCGCCATCTCTGGGATCAGGTCCGTATCGCCGGCATGATAAATGCGCCGGTGATTCAACGTGATGATATACCCGACAAATCCCGCACTTTTGGGATGGAATTGTTTCGTTGGATTATAGGCAGGCACCACCTCGACGGCGATCCCGGCGGCGGTCAACCGGTCGCCCGGCTTGGCGACGACGGTCTTGCCGCCCAATTTGCGCGCGACCGCGGGCGGACCGACGACGACGGTATCGCTCCGGGAGATTCTTGCGATGTCGTCTTTCGACAGGTGATCGTGATGGTCGTGCGTGATCAGGACGAGGTCGGCTTTAGCGGCGCCGGCGCCAAGTTTCCAGGGATCGACGTAGACGATCTTTTCGCCGACCAGGCGAAACGAGTCGTGTCCGAGCCAAAAGATATTCTCCGCCATGCCGCACCTCCTTGGATGCCATTATAGCGCAAACGCGCGGAACTCGGCAAGTCCGTGCGAGCCAAGTAGGGTCAATTCACACCGGCCCTGGCGGGCGGTGCCAGGGTGAATTGCCCTGATCTCCATGGGACCCCTTGACGCGGAATAGGCTTTGCCTTAAGATTGCGGCTATGTCCATGCGGTTGGATCCTCTGCTGAATGAACTTGAAGCGGCTCATCTCATTCATACCTCCAGCGAGCCTGAACCCGCGTTCCTTTTCAACCACGTTTTGATGCAGGAGAACGCATACTACTCGCTCCTCATGAAAGGGCGCCGGGAACTGCATCTTCTGGTCGCCGGCGCGTTTGAGCAAGAGTATGCGGATCGTCTGGACGATTATGTTCCGACCCTGGCGTATCACTATTGGCGCGCCGAAGATTGGCCCAAGGCTGCCGGATACGCGCAGCATGCTGGCGGGCGAGCCATGCGGGTTTATGCACTGCGCGAGGCAATGAACTATTACGTACAGGCGCTGGACGCCCTAGACCGGATCCCGAATGCGTCGGCGGAGGAGATCTGCGACGTCATCCTCGCGTGGTCCGAGGCGGCGTTCGGATTTGTCCCCTACTTCGAACAGCTGAAAAAACTCGGCCGGGCGGAAGCGTTGGCGCGGCAGGGCGGAGACAAGCGCCGGCTCGCGTTGGCTTTGCATACGATCGGTAAGCTGCACATCGCGAGCGGATATCCCCGGCGCGCTGCGAAATCCCTCCTGGAATGCTTCACCCTTGCCACGGAATTGGGTGATGAAAAACTTGCCGTGATCCCCACCTTTTATATGGGCATGGCTACTTCCGACTCGGAGCCGCGCCGTGCGCTGGAGTGGTTTGACCGGGCGGTGGAATTGGCGCGCAAGTTCGAAGACGTCGACACCGAGGCCTATGCGCTCAGTGCGAAAGCGATGGTGGAAGGTCGCCTGGGAGAAGCGGCCGAATGCCAACGGAGCATGGAACAGGCACTGCAGTTGGTGCCTCGCATCAAATCGCCCATGTGCAATTCTGACGTGCACTTGTACTCGGCGATGGCATGGCTGGATTTGGGAGACGTGCGCCACGGTCTCGAGTATGCCAAACTGGGGGTGGACAAGGCGGTTTCGGCGGACAATATGGAATGCGCCTGTTTCGGCTTTGCTTGCCTGGGCATGGGGTATTTGCAAGCCGTGGAAATGCCGCAAGCGGTCCAGGCCTTTGAAGAGGCGATCCGGCGCTCGCGGATTTCGGGCGCGGAGAGCGCGCAAGTGCTGGGCGAGTCGGGGCTGGGCATGGCGCGCTTTTTTTCCGGAGAGCCGGAAGGGGTGGAGGAGATCGAGAACGCGCTCGCGCACGCGCGGAAGATCGGCGAACAGTACGGCATCGCTCTGCTGGAGCAGACGCTCGGACAGATTTATTTAGAGCGCGGCGATCTGGGGCATGCCATCTCCTCCCTCGCGGATGCGCTCGACTATTATCGCCGCAACGCGATCCGTCCCCGCATGGCACAGACGCTGGAACTGCTGGCGAATGCTCTCGAGCGGAACGGCGAGCGAGAGCAAGCCACCGCGGCGCGGCTCGAAAGGTCTACGGTAGAAACAAACTCTCAATATAGCCCCGGGCAATCTTGACTTGCCGGGGGTTATCCTTTATAATTTATGCGACGTTGCGGGAATAGCTCAGTTGGTAGAGCATCTGCTTCCCAAGCAGAGGGTCGCGGGTTCGAGTCCCGTTTCCCGCTCTTGAAATAGAACCTCCTCAAAAAGTCGGTCCCCCCTCAGCGCTCGTCCGCCAGCGCGGCGGCAATTGCGCGTTCCATCGTCATGCCCTGTCCCTCAGTCCACGCGGACGTGAGCGCGGCCGCATCCAGCGCCTGGCGCAGCCGCGTGACAAGGCGCTCGTATTCGACCTGGTTAGCGGGCCAGACCG
>JBLMXX010000433.1:0-3334 GCA_050257995.1 Acidobacteriota bacterium
CAGGAATTTGATCGCTGCTCCCTGCGGCTGAGATGAAGCGGTAAGCGTGAGGGCTAACGCCGGGACAGGGGTTGCCGTATACAAAAGTTGGCTGAATTGCGAACCGAGCGTTGCGTATCTCGGCGATTCGGTCTCGCTCCACCGCGTGACTTCAGCCGGTCCATAGCTTGCCACGACGGTACCCGTCTTGCCCAATCGATCCACTTCAGAAAGAAATTCCGTCACTTGGGCTTGCAGGGTGGCGTTCGCGCGCGTCGCCTCACCCGCGCGCCCTTTGGCAAGCTGGTTCAAGTCTACCGTCCAAATGACCGTATTCGCTTGACCCGGAGGACTATTACTTGCAATGGCTTGGCGATCAATATCTGTCAGAGTGCCCAAGTCCGCGCCGGAGATTTCACCGGGCATCGTCAATTGATAAGTAAAAGACCGGACGGCGCAAGGTCCGGCGCCGCCTGCCAGGGTTTGCGGATTGAGTGTGATCGTCGTCTTGTAGCTTTTGCCGGTGAGCGTATCCATAGGAGGAGCAATGTCGATGTAGAGTTCATGGGCTTCGAGCAACACGGGAAGCGTAGGCGTGGGAACAGGCGTTGCCGTCGGTCCAGCGCCAGGCGTCACGGTCCGACCAGGCACAGCGGTGAGGGGGCTCGCGGCAGTGGGAACGGCAGTGGCTCTCGCGCTCGCCGATTGGATGGCAATGAGTTTAAGCCTTCCGACCTGCCCTGAAATCTCCGCAGGGTCATCAAATCTAAAGGTTACCTGCAATTGCCGCAGTTTAGTCTCGGTGTCATCGCGCGAGGTCCAGGCAACCAATTTCTTGTCTTCGTCTTGTAGTTTCCGCAGCGCCGCATCCAGCTCCGGAAACGTACAGCTCGCCCGCAAGGGCATCGTGAACGAGAAGGTGTTCTTGCCGCTTTTGTTTTCATTCACTTCAGTTTGGATGGAAGTGAGACTGATCGGCCAATCCGGCGGAGGAGCGATCATTTCCCCGGGTGAAGCCGCCGGGGCGCAAGCGGCGACCAACACCAGCAGCGCGAGGGTCGCAAGATGAATTTTCATGTTCTCTTGCTCTCCTTGGTCAAACAAAAACACCCGCCGACGACGCGCCATCGCGCGTCACGATGGCGTGACGATTACGCGGCGCAAGGCGCCGCATCAATGACACGCCATCGGACAGGTGCTTGGCACCTTTTCGACTTACGCGCGCGTCGCCTCCATGGAGGGTATCCAGGTCCGTATCTCAACCAGTTGTTCGCAGGTGATCGCGTCCGGGTAGTTCGTCAAGTCCAGGATCCGCCGCGTGTCTTTGGCGTCGAATCCTTCATCCGCGATATACTTTACCCCCACGAGCACCTCGACGTCTCGATTGATATCGGCGTACATATTGTCCAGCTTGAAAAACTCCGGCAGGCACCGCTCGTCCGTCAGCAGCTTGGCGATCGCGTTCGTCGCGACACCGCTGAACCCGGACAAGATGATGATCTTTCTCCGTTCGTGCGTTCTGCAAAACGGGTTATTCGCCACGACGAGGATGCCATACAGTTTGCCCGGACTGGATTCTGAGCCGAGCGTGTGCGCGAAATGCTTGTACTGGCCCGGACCCAGGATCTGGGCCACGCCCTCGTCTTCGTCTGCCTCTTTCTTCCAGTAGAAAGAACTGCTGGCATACGGCTGCTCTTTAAAGGAACTGCCCGAATGCGGCGGTTCCTTGATGATCGCAAATCCCTTCTTCTTCGCTCGACCTTCGGTGTAGGGCGCCATCTGATGGATCTCTGCCAGAGCGATCTCCGCGAAATCGCTGACGTCGGGAGAACCGATGACGATACAGTCCTTATTCTCCAGCATGCTGCGCATCTGGCTGATGCGATTCGCCAGCCGCGGCGCTTTTTCCAGGTCCTCCCCGTGCAGCTTGCTCTTGGGGTCTTCAAAAAAGACTTTGGTGTTTGGATAGGTGGAGGCGATAAAGTGAGTAATGTCCAGGACCGCGCGATAATCCCACATGTCGATATTGGTGCGTCCGCCGGACCCACGCATGCTCTTGGGATCGTGTGCAATGTCGCGGGCGCACGTAAAAATATGCACCTCTTTGTTCTCCGAAATCGGCCCCCAAAAACGGTTATAGCGGTAGTACTTTTGTGCCTCTTCGACCTTGTGTTTTTCCTGTTCCAGTTGATTCTGGAGAACGCCGATGGTGCTCTTTTGTTCGGCGGTGATGGTCTTGACCAGGTCCGTAATCAAATCCGCCGGTGATTCAGGGCGGTGCAAATCCTTAAGGGAGGGCCAAACGGCATCCTCGCTGCAATCTTTCCCCATCACCACGTACATCCGCCGGTGCTTTTTGTCTTTCATGTGACATTGGTTCTGGAAGATGTCACACTCTTTGCGCACCCATTCGGACTTGGCGGCCGCGGGGGTGCAATAAAGCGCAAAGTGCTGGCTGTGAATCAACGCCTCTTCCAGCTGCAGCGGGAAGGCGACCCCCTTCTCCAATCTCCGCTCCGACCAAAAGACGCTGAGACCGTGTTCCATTATCTTTTCATAGATCGAGCGGACATGGTCCGAGTCCTCGTGTGAAAAACTTAGAAAGACATCATACTTGAAAGAGGTACTCATCATGGCCTCCTTTTAACGGACAAACAAAAATACCTGCCGCCCGCGCGCCCTACCGCGCAGCAACGACAGGTGCTTTGCATCTGCACTGGAAACGTCCCCGCGCGCTGCCACTGGCGATGGCACATCATCTGCGCCTCCACGCAAAAGCCGAGCGCATCCCACGCAGGATTAGAGGATTAAACTACGGTACAGGAACACAAGCCCAATATTACAAGGTCAATTATATCGCGAGTACCGAGAATTGGGAAATAGGGAATGAACACCCCTGGGCACTCCGCTCCGCTCGACCAAGTATCAGCAGCAGACTGGCACATCTGGAAGCCAATTCGTCAGGATGTGCTCGGCTTTCTAAACAGATAATATGCAAAGCCCGAGGGTGGCATCAATAGACCGGACCCCAGCACGAGAAAGATCCCAAAGGCGGCGGCGTACACGGCGCTCAACATCATCATAGGTTTCATGGAATGGACTCACCACACGCCCGGCAGCAGGCGATACCGCACCCGGCGCGCATAATCCGCATAGCCGCTCAAATCGGCCTGCAGCGTGCGGTCTTCCAACGCCGTGCGGAGGACCAGCAGGATCGCGCCCAGCCCGCTGGGTATAAAGGACCACCACGAAGCGAGCAGGAACGACACCGCCATTTCAAACGCGATCGCGCCGAGGTAACCGGGATGACGGATATAGCGGTAGGGACCGCCGGTCGCGACCGCGTGGCTGCGCT
>JBLMXX010000434.1:0-4505 GCA_050257995.1 Acidobacteriota bacterium
AGAACATACGCGACGGCGATCAACAATGTGAGCGCCATGGTAATGTAATAGTCGCGCGAGAACAACGCGTCAAATCCAAGCGAGCCGACTCCCGGTATGCCGAACCAGTTCTCGACCAGGAACGAGCCCGCGACCAGTCCCCCGAGCATCAGCCCCATGATCGTCGCAATCGGGATAAGGGCGTTGCGCATCGCGTGCCGCGCGATAACGGTGTATTCCCGCAATCCCTTGGCGCGGGCGGTCCGGATGTAATCCTCGCTGAGCACTTCGATCATCCCGGCGCGCATTTGGCGGGTCATGACGGCGATCACGCCGCTGGCTTCGATAAATGCAGGTAGGATGACCTTGGGGCTAAAGATGCCCTCCCAATAGCCGCCGACCATCGGCAAAATGGGTCCAAGTGTAAGGTGGAAATTCAGACTGGGGAGATCGATCGGGTGTGCGCGCGAAAAGATAAACGTGAGGACGGGGTTCAGCAGAATGATGGGAATTGATATACCTGCAATGACCAGGCCCCGGATGATCAAGTCGATCCACGAATTGCGTTTCAATCCGGCAATCAACCCGAGCGGGACACCGATCAGGACCCCCAAAATGATCGCGAGAAGGTTGAGCTGAATAGTGACCGGGAGAGCGTCTGCGATCAATCGCCCAACGGGCTGATCGCGGTACTTGACCAGGGAATATCCGAAATTCCCGTGCAAGGCGTTGAGGACATAGTTGAGGTACTGGACATGAAAGGGCTGGTCAAACCCGTATTCGTGCTTGAGGCGCGCGATCGTATCCGGATTCGCATGGATGCCGACCAATACCTGGACAGGATCGCCCGGCCCGTAGAGACCTAGAGCGAACGTTATCAGGGAAATGAAAAAGAGGAGAACCGGAAGCCACAGCAGGCGCCGGATGACAAAAGCCACCATTGGCTGACCCTTTTGGGAGACGGATGCGGCAATTGGCAAGTATGACAAGTGACAGGAAACATGTCCCTGTCACTTGTCACTTGTCACCAGTTTGTTATTTTGTTAGCGAAACAAATCGCAGTTTTGGAATGATGAGCGCCGGGTAGATCATCCCTTTGACGTATGACTTGGTCAGCCAGTATTGCTGCGAAAAAGTCAGCGGCACGACCGGAGAATCTGCCAGCACCATCTGCTCGGCTTGTTGATAGAGCTTGAACCGCGTCGCCGTATCTTTTTCCGCCCCGGCTTGGTCAAGCACCTTGTCCACATCCGGATTTGTATAAGCGGCCCAGTTCTGGGTACTGCCGGTGTGAAACAAGATGTTCATAAAATTTTCAGGGTCGGCATAGTCGGCGATCCAGGCGATATCGAATATCTGGTAAGGATTATTCTGCGGATCGTTCAACTGTCCGATAAAAGTCGCCCAGTCGGTTTGCTGGATGGAGATGTTCACACCCAGGTTGTCTTTCAACATCCCCGTAATGGCTTGAATATCTGTCGACGTGCTGCCCCCGGCGCCCGACGTCGTCCACGTTATATCGGGTAATTTGCCCGCGTACTTGGACTGGGAGAGCAACTGTTTCGCCTGAGCTGGATCGTACTTGGTGCCCGTAGCGGTATTATAACCGGGCATGCCCGGCGGCAGAATGCCGGTGGCGGGCTGGACCATCTTTTTGTATACGACGTCGGTGATCTTGGCTCGATCGATGGCCATCGCAAACGCCTGGCGGACCTTGGGATCGTCGAATGGCGGCTTGCGCGTGTTAAAGACGATAAAGCTCGTGCTCAGTTCCGGACCGATGAAGAGTTCCTTGTTCAGTGGGCTATTGGGATCGTTCACGCGTTCTATGTCGTTGATCGTCACCGGTACCGAATCAATGTCGCCGTTCTCATACATGGTCATGAACGACCCGCCGCCGAGAATAAAGTCCACTTCCTGGACTTGCGGCTTGGGGTCCAGATAATAATTGTCGTTCTTGACCAAAATGAGCCGCTGGCCACGGACGTACTCTTGCAGTTTGTATGGACCTGTGCCGTTCGGCTTGTCCGTCCACGTCCGTCCCCCACGCTCGACATTGTTCTTGTCAACTACGAACGCGGCGGGGAACGTCATCTTGGCGAGAAAGTAGGACTTGGGCGAGTCGGTTACAATCTTTAACGTGTAATCGTCTACGACCTGGACGCCTTTGACCTCGGATGCCTTGCGGTTCAGTTTATCCTTGATGCCGACGATATCGCCCAGATACGTTTCGGCGGTGGGCGAAGTGGTCGCGGGGTTTGCGGCACGCTCGAACGAGTACTTGAAATCCTGAGCTGTGACGGGACGCCCGTCCTGGAACTTGGCCTCCTTGCGAAGGTGGAAGGTATAGGTCAAGCGATCATCGCTGATATCCCAACTGGATGCAATGTCAGGGGCTACTTTGAGGTTAGGGTCCAGGGACACGAGACCGCTGAAAATCTCGACGATGTAAACGGAAGAGGCGGCATCGCTCGCAAGAGCCGGATCGAGCGTGGGGGGATCAAAACTGCCGCCTTGCCCACCGGGCAGCACGAGGACGTTCTTGCCTGTCCGTGGGGCAACCGGTTGAGACTGGGCGCCGCGAGTCGGCGCCGGTGTAGAACCGGCACGCGCCGGTGTGTTGCCCGCCGGCGGATTCGCCGAGGCCGCCGGATTCGAATTGCTCTGGGTCAGAACGACCAGAGCCCCGGCACCAACGCAAATGGCGCCGACGAGGGCGATGACGAGGATGACGATGACTCCAATTAACCAACGATTTCCCGAACTCGTAGACATGGGACTAGACTCCTTGGACTTGTCGAAGCTGCGATGACCAACTCGGGGATTTTCTAATTAGGCGGAGCCATCCGCGTCATACATATTGCGCGGACTACTCCGAGAAGGTCGAGCAACTAAATTTAAGGTGCGCCAATGGTACAACGGGTTGTGGCGTTTGTCAAGCCCACTGCAAAAAATCGAATCAGGGCGCCTTGCGCCGGACCTCGTCCGCGAACGTGGTCGGGTTCATCGACGCGAGGTAAAGCCGCTCCCCATCATACAGCGCTCCATCGACATCCACTTGGTTGCCATCCACATCGCGCACAACGGCGCGGTGCTCGCGCACGGCTCTGGTCTTGCGGGCTCCGATGGCATGCTTCACCTTCAGCCCATGGAATAACCGCTTGGGCCTGTCGTCTACGTAGACTGTCAATTGCTGATTGGGCGTTTCGGATGGCATAGTATACGACTCGGATTCGAAAACGGAATTCTCGTTGCTACTGTCCCGCGGGGACGATTCGTCCCTCCGCGTGCAAATCCAGCGGCGAATGTTTGGTAACATAATCGACGACGACATCTATCATCGGGTCGCCATAGACAAGTCGGGTGCCATTCTTGAACGGCGTCTGCCCATCGCCGCCCCCGGCGAGATAGTCAACGGTCTGGACTCGATAGACCTTTTCTGCGTCCCACGATTGTCCTTTGATCCGGATATTCGACACGCGGTTACCCTGTGGCTTGGAGCAGTCATAGACGAACGAAATCCCGGCAACCAGCGTATTCACGCGAGGGCAAGAGGCGGCGATTTCCAGGATCGCCTTCAGGTCTTCTCCCTTGAGGTCCATCGCCGTCAATACATTGTCAAAGGGAATCACCTCGTAGAGCTTGCCATACGTGATCGTGCCTTTGAGCAGGTCCGCTCGAATGCCCTGGTTGTACATCGCCAGGTCGGCGGGGCGGTCGCCTGCCTGGTTGGCGGCGAGCATCGCGTCTACAACCAGATTACCGAGCGGGTACTCTGCGGTCGTCCTGCCGTCGCCTGTGTATTGGCGCAAGAGGTCCGTTTGCGTTTCGCCGATGGGACGATTGACAGCCTCGCGCGCCTCGGCGACCAGCCCGCCTATCTCGTCGGTGACCTGCTTGGGCGGAATGGCCTTGTTGCTGACTGCAGCCACGGGCTCCCCATTCCGGGTATAATCCACGATCCTTTTGGATGCCGGATCAATCTTGAGGACAAGCCGTCCCACGTACTGCGCCTTGTAGCCCGCGTGGACGATGATTGTAGAGCCGACCACTTTGGGCTGACGCTGTTCGACGTGGGTGTGACCGCTCACAATCACGTCGATTCCGGGCACTTCGGCGGCCAATCGCTGGTCATAGTCGAGACCTTCGTGCGCGAGAACGACCACGAGATCGGACTTGGTCTTGACCTCGGGAAATATCTGGCGTATTGCATCGACTTCGCGTATAAACTTGAGCCCTTGCGAGTTGGAAGGTTTGCTGATGACGGGTGTGCCGGAGTTTGCCAGTCCGATAATGCCAAAGCGCAAACCCGCAACCTCCTTAATAATATACGGTTTGACCCACGCAGGCGGTTTGCCTGTCGCTTCTTCCAGGATATTCGCCGCCGCGAATGGGAACTGCGCTTGTGCCGCGCGGGTCTTTAACACTTGCTGCCCGTGGTCGAAATCATGGTTGCCCAGAGTCAGCGCATCATATCCGACAAGGTTCATCGCGTTGATGATCGCGCGGCCCTCATTGCGATTGGA
>JBLMXX010000435.1:0-5526 GCA_050257995.1 Acidobacteriota bacterium
CCCAATCTTTCGCCAATTTTATTGTCGACAACAATCCCCTGATCACGGACGAATCTTCCCGTGAGCATAGCGCGCGCCGTCGTCCTGACCCAGCCATTCAAATTGAACAATGATTGTGCTATAATCCCCGCCGACGCGATGAGGCGAACCCGGCATCTCGTGAATGGTGTGGGGGAAACGTCGCGTAATTTTCCGCTCGTGTTACCGTATGACTAATACCCTCTCGGCTTTTCTTCCTCAAGATCGTCTTAATGCGCTCGCGCGCGGCGAAACATTACCAGACCGTGCACAGGGTTCTGCGCTGTTCGCCGATATTTCCGGCTTTACCCCGCTCACGGAATCCCTCGTACGTGAATTCGGTCTACGCCGCGGTGCGGAGGAATTGACCCGCCGCATCAACGCCGTCTACGACACGATCATTGCGCCAGTCGAACGATATAACGGCAGCGTCATCACTTTCGCAGGCGATGCAATCACCTGCTGGTTCAATGCGACCGGGGGAAATTCATCGCCACGCGCCGTGGCATCCGCACTGGCCATGCAGGCGGCGATGCTCACCCATTCCGATCTGTCGCTCAAGGTCGCGGTGACGACAGGTCCGGTACGGCGATTCGCGGTCGGCGATCCCCAGATTCAACTGATCGACACTCTCGCCGGCGCGACCATTGCACGCCTTGCCGCTGCCGAACACCTCGCGCATGGCGAAGTGATTGTCGACGCCGCCACGGTGGATGCCAGCCCTGCCATATTTCAAATCCGCGAATGGCGCACCGATGCCGAGACGCAACAACGCTTTGCGGTCATTGCCGCTGCGCAGAACCTCCCCAGCGAATCGACGATCGTTGCGCCGCGCGATGTGCCATTGGGGATTTTGCGTCCCTGGATTGTGCCCACCGTGTTGGCGCGCGAGCAAAGCGGACTCGCCGAATTCCTGACCGAACTGCGTCCCGCGGTCGCGCTGTTCCTGCGCTTTGCCGGCATTGATTATGATGGCGATGACTCGGCGCGGGACAAACTCGATACGTTCATTCGCCAAGCTCAACACATCGTCGCACAATACGACGGCACACTGTTGCAACTCACGATTGGCGACAAAGGTAGTTATCTGTATGTCGCCTTCGGCGTGCCGAACGCGCACGAGGATGATGCGCGGCGCGCGGTCAACGCCGCGTTATCCTTGCGCGAGGTCCCGCGCGCGTTGGGTTTTGTGCAAGCGGTGCAGATCGGCATCAGTCGCGGCACCCTGCGCGTGGGTGCGTCGGGCAGTACGACGCGGCGCACCTATGCCGCGCTGGGCGATGACGTGAACCTTGCCGCACGCTTGATGACGATGGCAATGCCAGGTGAAATCCTGGTGAGCGGTCACGTGCAACACCTGCTCGGCGAACAGTTTCTGATCGAGCCGCGCGTACCACTGCCGATTAAAGGCAAAGCCGAGCCGCTGCCGGTATTCGCTCTGACCGGTGCGCAGCGCCGCCGCGCGATCCGTCTGCAAGAACCGGCGTATGCGTTGCCAATGGTCGGCAGACAAACTGAACTGGAACTGGTCAACGAGAAATTGGATTTGTCGCTGCAAGGCAAATCGCAAATCATCGGAATCGTGGCCGAAGCGGGCATGGGTAAATCGCGCTTGGTCGCCGAGGTGATTCGCTCGGCAAGTCGAAAAGGATTTGCGGGTTACGGCGGCGCGTGCGAATCGTCCGGCACTAATACTCCCTATCTCGCGTGGAAGTCGGTGTGGTCGGCTTTTTTTGATATCGATCCCTCTGCACCCTTGAAAAAGCGATTGCGCCATCTCGAAGGCGAAATTCAAGATCGCGTGCCTGAGCGTGTAGAAGCCATGCCGTTGTTGGGCATCCTGTTGAACCTGGAAATCCCCGACAATGATTTCACCAAAAATCTCGAACCGAAATACCGGCAGAGCGCGCTGCGGGCTTTGCTCGAAGATTGTTTGCGTTTCGAATCGAGAGAAGAACCGCTCGTCATCGTCATCGAAGATTTGCACTGGATCGACGCGCTCTCGCATGACCTACTCGAAGAACTGGCACGCGGCTTGAGCGATTGCCGCGTCTGTTTTGTGCTGGCGTACCGTCCACCCGAATTGCACCGCCTGCAGGCGCCGCGCCTCGAAGCCATGCCCAACTTTACCAGGATCGAATTGCACGAGTTGAGTCAAGGCGAAGCCAAGCAGGCGATTCGCGCCAAGCTCGCTCAATTGTATCCGGCGCGATCGGGGGGCGTGCCGAGCGAGTTGGTGAACAAACTGATGGCGCACGCGCAGGGCAATCCGTTCTATCTCGAAGAACTGCTCAACTATCTGCACGATCGTGGACTCGATCCCCTTGATCCCGATGACCTCAAGAAAATCGAACTGCCCGAGAGTTTGCACACGCTCATCCTCAGCCGTCTCGACCAATTGAGCGAGCACGAGAAAACGACGTTGCGTGTGGCAAGCGTCATCGGACGTTTATTCCGCGCGGCGTGGCTGACGGGTTACTATCCCGAATTGGGCGATGTGCCGCAGATCAAAACAGACCTCGACCAATTGGCAAACCTAGACATCACCCCGCTGGACACGCCCGAACCCGAACTCGCGTATTTGTTCAAGCACATGGTCACGCATGAAGTGACGTATGAAAGTCGGTCCTATGCCACGCGCACAAAACTGCATGGACAATTAGCACGGTATCTGGAAAACAAGGACGCGTCCGTGGACACGATTGCATTTCATTACGGGCGGAGCGAGAACAATGAAAAACAACGCGAGTATTTTCGTAAGGCAGGCGAGGCGGCGAGGAAGAATTTCGCCAACGACGCCGCCTTGGACTATTATGGCAAACTCCTACCCTTGCTCGAAGGCGAAAGAGAGCCATTTGAAATCCATTTAAAGCGCGGACAGGTGTTGGAGTTGATGGGCAAGTGGAATAAAACTGAAGCCGATTACCGCGCCGCGTTGGATTCCGCAGGAGGCGACACGTTATTGAAATTGGGCGCGCAGCTGGCGCTGGGCAATTTGAACCGTTTGCGCGGAAATTATGCACCTGCGCTCGATTGGCTGGCGCAGGCGAAGGCGGCGCGCACGGCATTGGGGGATACGGAAGAGCTGGCGCAGGTGCTCATCGAAACAGGTAAGGTCTTGTATCGCAAAGGCGATTATGCACAGGCTAACGAAATATTGAACAAAGGGCTGGCACTGGCGCGTGAAAGTGGCGTCAAGTCGACCACAGCACAGGCACTCGACACCTTGGCGAATGTGGTTGGTGCCCAAGGCGACGACGCTGCGGCTTGGGCACTCTACGAAGAGAGTCTCGCATTGATGCGCGAGATAGGTGATAAGGCAGGCATCCCGGATTCGCTCAACGGCTTGGGGATTCTGGCGATGAAACAGGGCGATTACGCCGCGGCGCGGGCACGGTATGAAGAGAGCCTAGCACTTTATCGCGAGATGGGCGAACAGCACGGAATCATGGTTTTGCTCCACAACCTGGGGTATCTGTCTTTTTACCAAGGCGACCATCGCGCGGCGCGGGCACGGTTTGAGGAGATTCTGACGCCGACTAAAGAAATGGATGATAAAACAGGCGTTGGGTTTGTCCTGCTCGGCTTGGGGCTGGCGGAATTGGCTGAAAACAATCCAAAAGCGCGCGAACACATCCTACACAGCCTGCGCCTGCGTCAGGAAACGGGCGAGCAGGTACAACAGACCTCCAGTTTAATTGGCGCGGCGGGGCTGGCTTTACGCGAAGGAAACGCAACACGCGCAGCGAAGTTGCTGAGCGCGGTCGAATCTGCGCTCAAGGCGCTCAATGCGGCGGTCGCAGAGGAACTCGTGCACTTTCATTTGCAAACGCTGGCGGCGGTGCGTGTGCAGTTAGGCGAAGCAGTGTTCCAAGCGGCATGGGATGAAGGTGCGCAATGGTCACTGGAGGAAGCAGTGAAAAGGGAATTGAAAGATGCATAATCTACACAGACCAGCCGCGCCCAAACCCGGGTGCGGCTGATCTATTCAATCGTATCGAACTCGGCTACGGACCGACATTGGACGTGAATACGTCAGTTCGATTCGACGTATTGCCCGTATTTGCCTGGACAAAAAAGGGGTGGAAGGTGGTACCACTTATGTCCAGACTCTGATAGTCCCCAAGGAAGAGGCCCCCAGCATTCGGTGCGTTCAACATGTCGAAGGAAGTTGGGGTGATGCGCGTCTCGCCACCAAAAGTCACACCATGGTCGCTCGAGGACGTGAACCAGTAATCGGTCGGTTGCCCCACAGTGATTCCATCAGGGTTGCGGAAGTCAAAGTAGGTCACAGCGACCGTGCCCCCCGAGTTGACTGCCACCGTGGGCGTGAAGGCAGGTTTGCTACTCGGGTTACTAACCACGGCCGGCTTGCTCCAAGTCGCCCCACCGTTGGTGGACCTGGAGAGCACGACCTGGTTGACGGTCCCGCCCGTGAATCGAGCATCCTCCCAAACCACGTACAGATTTCCGTTACTTGCATCGATGGCGGCCGCAGGAAGCCCCGCGCCGGTGCGAAGGAGTGCGCCCGTCTTCGGGGCAAAGTCATCCACGGTCTGCTGGTTCGAGATGACCGTCGGGTTTGACCACGTGTTTCCGCCGTCGGATGACGAGATGACGTCGACGCTGAGGCCCCTGGGCGTAAAGTTGGGAGAGCCGGTCGTCTGGAACAGTTCGAAAAAGTCGTAGAGGACGCCGGTCTGGCGATTGACCACGACCTGGTTGCCAATCGTCTGGCTGTTCTGCCCAGGATCGAAGATCGGTCGAGTGCCCGCCCAGGTCCGCCCGCCGTCGGTCGTCTTGGAGAACCAGGTCGGGCCACGGAACGCGCGAGCGCGGAGGTCTGCATCCGGGCTGTGGCTGGGGGCCTGAAGCCGGTCCCACACGACGTAGGCCGTGCCAGCCTGAATTGGATCTGCCGTGATGGACTCTTTGTCGTTGAAGAATTGGGTGACTTCGAAGATGGGGCTGGTCCCCTTGTCGGACTTGATCAGGTGCTGATTGCCCCAACTCTTGCCGCCATCCCCAGAGGTGACCGTCGCAACGCCAGTATCGTTGTTCCCGCTGATCGTGCTGTTGGTTGCCAGCAGGCCGACGGCGTACGCGGTCCCATCAGGCCCGATGGAAACCCAGGGGTCCGAGGCTCGGCCGTACGGTGCGCCGGTGAACGGATCCAGGATGGCATTGGGGGCACACACGCTGAAGGGCAGAGTGGTCTCGCCCCAAGTTGTCCCACCATTGAATGAGAAACCGGCGACCAGCCCATGCGCACCGCCGTTATTCCAGCGGTCTTGCTGCCAGACCCCGATAAGATTAACGTTTGCGGTCCCAACCGTAGTCGGGTTGACTGCGATGTAAGGCTCGACCTCAGCATTAATGTATACGGTGCCTGGCTCACCAGCGTTTACACAACTGGCGTAGGGGCTGGGCCCGCTGACAAGTGTCAATGGACCGACCGTGACGGCGCTGCCGGTGGCGGCCGCCAGGCTCGTCGTGCCAATCATCAGC
>JBLMXX010000436.1:0-4361 GCA_050257995.1 Acidobacteriota bacterium
AACAAGGTCCTGGCTTACCTGGGCGACTATGCGAGCGACCTGAATATCGCCGCCGCGGGCATTGCCGAAAAGAACAAGACGCCGTACCTGGGAGTGGCGTTCGCGCTCTATTCCATTCACACGAAAGGGTACAAATACCTTTTCTCGCCCTTCCCAAAGTCGCCAAGCATTGCCAAAGACCTCTTTAAAATGATCGATACGCTCAATCCCAAACCGACAAAGTACGCCATTTTTGCGGAAAAGACGGATTGGGGCAATGAGCTCGATGCCTTGTGGAAACCGGAGATCCAGTCGCGCGGGTTCCAGTTGGTGGCCGACGAGCAATATGCGCCCGGTTCCACCGATTACACGCCCATGATTACAAAGGCGCGTGACGGCGGCGCGGAAGTCGTGCTGACTCTGCCCAACCCGCCCGACGGCATCGCCATCATGAAGCAGATGAAGGAACTGGGACTGAACGCCAAACTTTACTTTTTCGTGCGTGCCGCAGATGGCTTGAGCTGGGGTACGAGCCTGGCTAAAGATGGGGATTTCGTCATCCTCGCGCCCGGTTGGCATCCCGGGGTCAAATATCCCGGCGCGGCGCAACTAAATCAAGAGCACCAGCAAAAGTATAACAAAAGCGCCGAGGCGACGACCGGTCCCGCCTACGCTCTGGTCCAGATTCTCGCGGACGCTCTGGGGCGCGCACCGACCTTGACCCGCGATGCCCTGCGCGATGCCATTGCCGCGACCGATATGACGACAGTCATTGGGCCGGTCAAGTTCAATCCGGATGGCACGGGTCAAGTGGTCACGATCTTTGACCAATGGCAGAATGGCAAGCAGGAATTGATCTGGCCTCCGGATCAACAGACCAAGCCCCCGGCCTATCCGGCAACCCCGTTTAAGGATCGTTAGCGCTTACATGCTGCTGAAACTCGAACGGGTGACCAAGTCATTCGGCGGCGTGATGGCGGTGCGGGCAGTTAACCTCACCGTTGCAGAGGGCGAAATTCTGGGATTGATCGGTCCGAACGGCGCCGGCAAAACGACGCTGTTCAACCTGATCACCGGTTTCTATCGCAGTGACAGCGGCATTGTCTTTTTCCAGGAAAAGGACATTACGAAGCTGGGGCCTGCGGACCGCTGTAAACGAGGGATTGCCCGCACCTTTCAACTCGTCCGTCCGTTTCAGAACATGACCCTGGGCGAGAATGTCGCCGTCGGCTGTATCTATGGGCGTGTGCCTGCCTCCAGCCGCCGTCAGGCGGAGACGCAAGCGCGCGAGATCCTCGATCTCGTCGGCTTGGCGGACCAGTTCGATGCGCCCGCGCACAATCTAACCCTGATGAACCGCAAGCGGTTGGAGTTGGCGCGCGCCCTGGCGACTCGCCCCTACCTCCTCTTGTTGGATGAGTTCCTGGCGGGATTGAATCCATCCGAGGTACATACAGCCATGGAACTGATCCAACGTCTGCGCGCTTCCAAGATCACCATCATTCTGGTAGAGCACCTCGTCGAAGCCATCTTTGGAATATCGGATCGCGTGATGGTGCTCAACGTCGGCGAAAAGATCGCGGAGGGATCACCCGTCGCCATCGCCTCCGACGAGAGGGTGATTGACGCGTACCTCGGTCATGGATTGCATGCCCATGCTTGAGATCAAATCTGTGGATGCCTGCTATGGAGATTTCCAGGCACTCTGGGGCGTGTCGCTCCAGGTGAACGCCGGGGAGATTGTCGTCCTCATCGGTCCGAATGGCGCCGGTAAGACGACCCTCATGCGCACCGTTGTGGGGCTGCATCGTCCTTCGGCGGGCACGATCATCTTGGATGGTCAATCAACAGACCGGTGGGATGGGCATCAAATGGTCGAGAATGGAGTCGCACTTGTTCCAGAGGGCCGTAAGCTGTTTGGTGGGATGAGCGTCTTGGAGAACCTCGAAATGGGGGCGTACACGGCACGCGCCCGGCGCCAGCGCGCTGAAACGATGCGTTGGGTTTTTGAAATCTTTCCGATTCTGGCACAACGGCGGAACCAGGCGGCCGTGACGCTCAGTGGGGGCATGCAGCAAATGCTCGCGATCGGTCGGGCGCTGATGAGCATGCCCCGCCTGCTGCTGCTGGACGAGCCGTCGTTGGGTCTCGCGCCGCTCATCGTGCAAAATATCTTTGACGTTGTGAAACTTGTCAATCAAAGAGGCGTAACCGTGGTGCTCGTCGAACAGAACGCCCGCGCCGCCCTGGAACTTGCGCACCGTGCCTATGTTCTGGAGCGAGGCCGTGTGGTAAGTCACGGCACCGGCGCTGAGTTGTTGAGCGATCAGAATGTGCGGCGCGCCTACTTGGGTTATGTTCCTGTTGGCACGAATCCGGCGGAGCAGTAGAGTGGCGAGCATAATTCAGAATCTGGTCTTTGGTCTATTTGTGGGCAGTATTTACGGAATTGCTGCCGTGGGACTGGCGCTCGTTTTCGGCGTCATGAAAATGTTGAATGTAGCGCATGGCGAGCTCCTGATGATCGGCGGCTATGTGAGTTTCTGGCTCTTTAGTCTGGCTGGGATCGATCCCTTCCTCACGCTCCTCATCTCGGCGCCGCTGCTGTTTCTGCTCGGCGTCCTGCTGAATCAGATGGTTTTTCGGTTCGTCGCCAAATTCGAGACGGAAAGCAAGATCAAGAACTCGTTGCTCATCAGTTTTGGGTTGGTCCTGATCCTGCAAAACCTCGCGCAGCAGTTGTGGTCCGCCGACGACCGCTCCATTCAAGCCGGTTACGCGGGGCTGGGCTATAATATAATGGGAATCGCCTTGCCTTACACTCGCCTGGCGAACATAGGGATGGCGCTGCTCGTCGTGGTCGGGCTGCATCTGTTTTTGTCGCGAACTTTTGTTGGCAAAGCTATTCGGGCAACGGCAGAAGAATGGGAATCGGCGATCCTCGTCGGGGTCGACATTCGACTCATCAACCTGGTGACGATTGGCTTGAGCGCGGCGCTGGCGGCAGTGGCGGGCGCGCTGGTCGCGGTGGGCTATGGTATCTCACCATCAATTGGACTGCAATGGACGCTCAAGGCGCTCGTGGTCGTCATCCTGGCGGGGACCGGCAGCATCCTGGGGGTCTTTCCCGCGGGGCTGCTTCTGGGTCTTGGGGAAGCCATCAGTGGAATTGTCGCGGGCGCTGCCTATCGCGAGGTATTCGGGTTGTTGATCTTTATTGTCATCCTCATACTCCGACCGCAAGGTTTATTTGGGAGAGCCTAAATGGCGCAGATGAGTCAGGATTGCGGTCGGCCGGCAGAAAGCACTGAAACCACAATGTTGCCTCGTCGCATCTTATCAGTCCCCGCGTGGACTCCATGGGTCTTGATTGTGGTGCTGTTGATGGGTGTGGCAATGGTACCCCAGTTCACCACCCGGACCGATGTCCTCAATCTCTTTTTTCTCATCTTTCTTTTTATCTGTCTCGGGCAGAGTTGGAACATCCTGGCCGGTTTTGCGGGTCAAGTGAGTCTCGGTCACGCCGCGCTCTTTGGACTTGGCGCGTTGGTGACGCGAACCCTGTGGACGGATGGGTTGCCGATCCCACTGGCGCTGATTGCCGGAGGAGTGACGCCCGCTGTTTTTGCATTCATCATCGGCTTGCCGACATTTCGCCTGCGCGGCGCGTACTTTTCGATCGGCACACTGGCGATTGCTGAGGTACTGCGCATCACGGTCGGGAATGTATTACCGCTGGTATCAACCTTGCCGGTGGATATGCTCGCTACGTACGATCTCCCTGTGCGCTATTACCTGGCGCTCGTGGTCGCGCTGGCGACCCTGCTCGTCACTTTTATTTTATACCGTTCTCGATTTGGACTGGGGATGCTTGCCATCCGCGAGGACGAAGACGCCGCCCAGGCATCCGGGGTAAGGGCTTTGCCCCACAAATTGGCGGCTCTGGCGCTCAGCAGTTTCTTCGCCGGTCTTGCCGGGGGCACCTATGCGTTCTATCAAGTGTCCTATTATCCCGCGTCCGTCTTTCAACCGGGATGGACGTTTGATGCGCTCCTCATCACGTTTGTCGGTGGAGCAGGGACGATTATTGGACCCGTCCTGGGTGCCGTGTTCTACATCGTCGTCCGTGAGCGCTTGGCGGTGACCCTGGTGAATGTGCATCCGTTGATTTTCGGTGCGCTCTTTATCATCATCGTGCTGGTATTCCCTGGTGGCCTGGTGGATATTGGGGGGCGTTCAAGGCGATGGCTGAACAAGCGGATGGAAAAATAAAGGGGCTGTCCAAAAAGATGATTTGGACAGCCCTTCATTTAAAGTATTGCATGTAATCGAGCTGAAAAGGTTCAAGAATTAGCAGGGGCAGTTCAAAAATTTGCAGGTTT
>JBLMXX010000437.1:0-11457 GCA_050257995.1 Acidobacteriota bacterium
GCCAATGCGATATTGAAACCGCTCGTTTCGTACCACTCCAGCTTTAAAGTAGTGTACTGGGGCATTATATCGGTGTACATGTGGGTGATGCCCCCCTTGTCGTCCTCACGAAAAACCATGGCGAATGGACCGTCCACTTGATGAAAGTAAAGCGGCTCCACTTCCACAAATCGCCACTTGCTCCCCATCATGGAAAGAAGCAGGGTGCCATCGCCGGGATCGCTGATTTCTGCTCTGTATGCGCCGAAGAGCTCTATGATCTTTATGAGGGTGGTATGTGGGCTGCTGGAGTACCTATAAACACCCACGAACCGGCTGGCTCGCTTGGCAAAGTCCGCCGGAGGTTGCATTGGCGCGACTGCAGGTGCGGGATAGTAGTGATCGAAAAACGCTCTCTGGAACCCAATATGCTGAAAGGTCAGCCCACCAGCGCCCACGCTGTTGTAGGTAACAAACACACCCAGGTTCCGGTCGGGCAGGAGCAACAACTGACTATTCATGGGTGGGAAATAACCTTGATGCCCAAGCGTTCGCTGGCCGTTGTCGCTCAGATCGGCAAAGCCGTAAGTCACGCCCAGGAGGCGCGAGTCAGGAGTGTATAACGTGGTCTGCATTTGCCGCGCCGTGGATTCCTTCAAGATGCGCGCCTCGGCAATACTCCCGTCGCTGTAGCGGCCGCCCTGCAGGTGTGTGATCATGAAACGTGCCATATCCGTGACGCTGGCCTGGACTGCGCCGGATGGCAGTCCCGCCGGCTGAGCCGTGTAATCGGGGATTGCCTGGAAGACCCCCTGTTGGTATGTGTATCCCACAGATGCATGTGAGCGCAGGTCTGGCCCTATCGGCGACCGGGCAGTTGAGTGCACCATGCCCAGTGGGTTCAGGATATGTTCCTGGATGTATTGGTCGTAGGGCTGACCCGATACTCGTGCCACAATGTTCCCCGCCAACATGGCATTGTAGTTAGCGTAACCCGCAGCTTCGCCGGGCGGACGCACGCGAGCCGGCATAAGGGAGATCAGCCCTTCGCGCACGGGCATCAGATCCTTCGGATCCGTCACCAAACTCCCGAGAAGCCGGTCTTCGAAACCTGATGTATGGGACATCAAGTGCTTGAGGGTGATCGGTTGTGGATAGGTGTCCGGGATGCGAAAGTCGAGATAGGTGTTGACATCCGTGTCCAGATTCAACTTTCCCTGTTCGACGAGCTGCATCACCGCCGTCCAGGTGAATGTTTTGCTGATTGAGCCAATTTTAAAGACCGTCTGTTCGGGGTCAACGCGGATGCCTTTTTCAAGGTTGGAGTAGCCGTAGCCTTTAGCAAAAAATAACTTGCCGTCTTTGACGACAGAGACGGCTGCTCCGGCGATGTGGTAGTCTTTCATCTGCTTTCCTACCAGATCATCCAGAAAAGCCTCCAATTCAGCGGGATCGGTCGGACCTTGTCCTTGGGATGGCGCAGCGGGCACGCTCCTGCTCGGTGCGACCCTGTTTTCCTGGGCCATGACCGGTGCGCCAAGCGACAGCAGTATGACGAGAGTCAGCAGCATCGTCATGGATTTCTTGATGCTGAGCGGCTTGTTCATTTTTGGTCTCCTTCCTTTCCAGCGACTTTGATTTCATTCTATGATTAAAGACAAAAAAAAGAACCACATGCTTATGTGGTTCCAATTGGGTGGAATATGTGGTTTCTCCGGACTGGAATATGTGGCTACTGACTCAGACTCAAATCAGTTTCATCTCCCTGGCTTTATCGATTGCCTGCCCTCGCTTGTTGACCAGTAGTTTACCATAGATATTCTTGACATGAAATTGGACCGTGTTCAGGCTGAGGTAAAGGTTCTGCCCGATCTCCTTATAGGATTCCCCCGCCGCCAACAAACGCAACACCTCGAGTTCCCGGTCGCTCAATATCTCTTCGTGCGCCAGGTGGATTTTGCCCTTGGCGGACTCTCCCGGCATTGCCTCCAACAGACGTTTCACAAAAGCGGACAGATCATTATCCTTCAGGCGAGGTTTCACAGACTCCAACAAGGGACGCATGAGGTCTGCTTCGTCCAGAAAGACGCGAAAATATCCTCGCGGCGCGGACGCGTCTAGTGCCGCCAATATCACACGATGTGCGTCCACCGATTTTCCCTCTACGTGATACATCAAAGTCCTGACAATCCAAATCTCGATCAGCCAGCCAAAAAGCTCGTGGTCTTTGGCAAACTTTTCCTGGCGGGCAAGGTAATTGTGAACGTCCGCTAAAGAGTAAGCGTGTGGGTTTCGTACCGCCAGCCTGGTCAGGACATGAGCTGTGCTGAGGCAAGTCTGAAAATAGATTCTGCTTACAAAGTCAACACTGTTTATATCGGTCAAGGTATCAAAGTGAACTCCCGCCTGTGTCACCCAATGTTGCGCTTCCTCAAGGCTGGTCTTGTTCGCAACCGGATCATGTACCGACCAACGGTGTCGCAGAGCCTGTGCATAGACGGGTCCTTCTTGCCAGTTCTCTTCGAGAAATTTTACGCTGTCCAGCACTCCCGCCCAGTCACCCTGAATGGAGCAAAAGCGCGCCAACGCCGAATATCCTCGGATCTTGGCTTCATATTCCCCAGTCAAGCGTATGAGGCTCACGCCCTGCTTCAATGCCTGTTCCGCCTCCGCCAGGCGATTTTCCTCCAGAAGGAGGGCGCCCATCGAGCTGTAGAGGTCACCGATAGGCGGAAATCTCTGCCCCGCTAATAGCCGGTTGAACCGATCAATATTCGTCTCACACAACTGCAAGGCGTCTCTCAACTGTCCTTTCATGACTGCAATGACACCCAAGTCAATCGGTCCATAGATGGCGGCATAGAAATTTCCACCGGCGATCCCATCCTCGAATGCCTGCTTGTATGCCTGCTCAGCCGCCGGCAAATCGGCAAGCGCTAAATACCCATTACCGATATTCAAAGCGTTGACACTGCGAATGGCTTTTTCATCCTCCGGCAGGAGGCGCTGCGCTTTTTGGGAGGTCTCGATCATCTTCCCGGGTTCTTCACTGGCTAAAGACGGCGATTGCATAAGGTACGCCTGAATACTCGCGGCGTGCCCGGCAATCAGGTTTCGCAGCGCTGGGTCCGCATTGGACAGATTCAAGGCAAGGTCAGCCGCCTGGATTGCCTGTTCAATCTCTTCGATGCGTGCCCGGTGCTGCATCAAAGCCAGCGCCCACGCCTTGCTAATACACGACATGGGAGAGAATTGCAAGAGTGATCCCGGCAATCTATCAAACCATCCCATCACTATGGCGGCTTCGCCCTGGTAAAGCATGGGAATGGCATGGTACTCGATCAATTTCGATACTTTACTGCCGTTCGAGATTTGAAAAGCATGCTCAACCGCCTTCTGAATGAAACCATTTTTTTCGTACCAGAGTGCGGCGCGTTCGTGTAAAACATCAATGTGTTCCGGTTCGGCCTGCAGGAGTTGATTCTTCAGCAGTTCCGCAAACAAGGCATGATAGCGAAACCAGGTCCGTTCTTCATCAAGGGAAATCAGAAACAGGTTATTGCTTTCCAAATAATGGAGATAATCCTTGCTGGCTTTCTGACCCGTTACGGCTTGGCACAGCAAGGGAGACAACTGATCCAGGATGGATGTCCGGCGCAGGAATTCTCGTATTTCTTCCGGCTGGCTTTTGAGCACCTCTTCGATCAGGTAATCCAAAACGTGACGATGCGTGCCCCGAAACGCCTCTACAGATTTTTTCTGATCACCGCTTTCCTTTAGCGACAACCCCGCCAGTTGAAGACCGGCAACCCACCCTTCCGTACGGTTCTTTAGGATCTCCATTTCCTCTTTTGAGAGATGGACTCGCATCACGTTCGAGAAAAATTCACCAGTTTCCTCGAGCGAAAAACTCAGGTCCATTGCCCTGATCTCCGTGAGTTGGTTCCTGACCCGCAGGCGCGTTAGCGGCAGGCTGGGATCCTCCCGAGTTGTAATGACAAGGTGCAGGTTTGCGACAGCCTGGTTGAGAATCGATTCAAGGACCTGGTCTATTTTCTCGTTTTCAATCTGTTGATATTCTTCCAATACCAGGATGACCGGCCAATCCAGCTCATGCAGATCATTGATCAGTAACCCCAGGACGCGCTCAAGATCAACCTCCCGGGTATTCTCGACTAGTTCCAGCGCCGCATGACCGAGATCATCCTCTGCCTGTCCCAAGGCGGTCAGGGAATATGTGAGAAATCGCTTGAGATCGTTATCAGATTTCTCCAGCGTGACCCAAGCGACAGGATATCCTGCTTCTTCGACCCACATGCGGACGGTGGTCGTCTTTCCATACCCTGCCGGGGCGGATACCAGGGTGAGCAAATGTCCATCCTGAACTCCCTCGTTTAATTGCCTGAGGACCTTTTGCCTCGGAACGAGAACATGCCGCATTAGCGGCAAGCTGACTTTGGTGGCCAACAAAGGATCAGGCATAAAGTCTCTCCGGATTCATCAGAGAACCTTCTGTCACTGAATAAAGTCTACCACATTATCCGCACTTTTCCAACTGACTTGATCTGGATGCCAAGTCGTGAGATTACAATAAGGCGCCACCGATAGATTTCCTCCTACCCTGCCCCACCAAGGGTGGTGCAGGGAAAAACCGTGAGGGGGTGAAGCTCCACGCATGGACCGGGGCGGCCTCATACACGCGCAGCATATGCAGCGCGTGCTGCCCCACAACGGCAAGGCACCCGACGGCGACCCGTCTCATTATCGCCGGCAGCAGTCTCCGTTTCTGCTCTCCGGCTTGTTCTATTGCGGGCTTTGCGGTTACGTGATGAGCGGACAACGCTATGGGCCGATTAGATGCTCAGGTCAACAATCTCGTCAACTCGATTGCCCGGCTCGGTCAGCCCGAGCCGCTCGAGCGTGGGATCCAGGAACGCCAGGTAGAGGCGCGCCGTCTTGAGCATGAGCTGGCGGAGGTTGATGCGCAACTAAACCAACAGCGCATTGAGCTGGGAGACGATGCGCTTCGGCAAATTTGCGAGAGGAATTACGAGGAGATTCGCTCGAGGACGTGCCGCGCGTGTTGCGCCAAGTGCTGGTTCGCGTGGAACTGGCCGAAAGAGAGCGGGCAGGGCAGCCCCCATTACTGCGTCAACGTATAGACCGGGGAGAACTATTCCGGTTCCTACAATCTCGCTGGTGCGAGGCTAAACAGGGACAACGGACCTGACCGATTGGCGAGATCCGGTCATGGACTTGGCCGGATCAATGCACTCGTCGCGTATGTCCTTGCCAGTATTTCTCGCGGATTTCGTTCTTCATGATCTTACCGCTGCCCGTCTTGGGCAGGGTGTCCCAGAATTCCACCGACCGCGGTTTCTTGTAGCCGGCGAGGTTCTTTTTGCAGAACTCGATCACGTCCTCCTCTGTAACGCTCGCGCCCGGCTTGGGCACTACAAGCGCCTTGACCGCTTCACCCCATTTGTCATCGGGCACTCCAATAACAGCCGCCTCCAAGATAGCGGGATGCATATACAGCACTTCCTCAACCTCGCGGGAGTAGATGTTCTCCCCACCGCTGATGATCATATCCTTTTTGCGGTCCACAATGTATACGTACCCGTCCTCGTCCATCCGCGCAAGATCGCCCGTGTGCAGCCACCCACCGACGATAGTCTCCGCCGTTGCCTCGGGCATCTCCCAATAGCCTTGCATCATCCGCGGACTCTTGGCAACAATCTCACCTACGTGGCCCAATGAAACATCTTGCCCTCCCTCATCCACGATGCGCAGTTCTCCCGGATACGGTGGTTTGCCGGTCGATTCGAGGCGTTTTAATTCCCGCGGGGAACCTTCGAGCATGTGTTCTTCTTTGCGCAGCACTGTCATGTCCAAAGTCTCGGTTTGCCCGAGGAATTGGATAAAAACCTGTCCCAGGCATGCGATCCCTTTCTTGAGTACCTCAAGCGGGATGGGCGCGCCGGTATAAGCCACCGTGCGCAAACTGGTCAGGTCATAGTCGGCGAGATGCGGGTGCTCCAGGACGCGAAGGACCATCGCCGGCACCAGGTAGATGTAGGTCACCTTGTATTTCGCGATCGATTCCAGGACGAGCGTTTCGTCGAACTTTTGCTGCGTCACCAGGGTTGCGCCCGCTGCAAAAGCTGGGAAGAGGTGCGCCGCCGAGCCGCCGACGTGAAAGAAAGGCATAACACAGAGTGCCACATCGGAGGGACTCAAGTCGCGATAGGGGACGCTCGTTTCGGACAGGATGCTCTGGTGCGTATGCACCGCGCCCTTGGGACGCCCGGTCGTGCCGCTGGTGTAGAAAATAATGCAGGGATCCTCCGGCCTGACCTCGTCTTCCGCTTCGGCGGGAGAGGCGTGGCTAAGCAGTTCCTCATAGTTCAGCATTCCGGGAACGCTTGCATCGAGGCAGATGAAATTGCGCACATGCGGGATTTCGGAGCGGATGGATTCGATGAGCGGCACAAACTCGCGTTCCACGACGATAGTATGGATCCCCGAATTTTGGATTAGAAAAGTCATTTCTCGCCCAACCGAGCGAAAATTGAGCGGCACGGCGATCCGCCCGGCCTTGGCGAGACCAAACACCTCAAACGTCTGCGGACAGTTGTAGGCAAGGATACCTACCCGGTCGCCTTTGCACACGCCCAGTGAGGCCAGCCCATTGTTAAGGCGGCTGATGCGCTCGTTGAGCTCCCGGAACGTGCAACTGAAATTTGCTCCGATGAACGCTGGTTTATTCGCGTACTCTTGCGCATGATGGTTGATCAAGTCTTTGAGTGTCTGCATGTTGGCCCTTCTGATATCTATCTGACTAGAATCTCGTCACCTTGCCACTCGAACTGAGCATTGAGTTCCGCCGCGCGCGTGATCTTGTCCATATAATCGAATACGGCTTGCCCCTGGGCATCGCGCTCGAGCACATGCGGCGCCGCTTGCATGTCGACGAGACAAGGCAGGAAGCCCACCTGCGCGAGATGCTTGTCCTCAACCGTACACTTGGCAATGATCGTGTATTTGGCATCGGGATGGAAAGGGTAGGTTGGATATTCCGGGTCCGGATCGAAGCCAAACAACTCGCGCCGCCTCCGCGCCCACGACAACGGGTCCTGGTTCGGCTTGGGCGCGAGCAGTGGCAGGTAACTGACGAAATTGCACAAGCCGTGAAAGATCACCTTGCCTTTGTACTTTTCAATCCCCTTGAGGATATGTGCATGGTGTCCAAAGATGACGTCCGCGCCCGCGTCGATCGCGGCATACGAGACCTGGTGCTCGTATTCGGCAAGCCTTGCCGGGGTGTGGGCGATTCCTTTGTGGAAGGAGACCGCGAGCACATCGCAGAGCGGGCGCAGCGATTGAATGTCTTCGGCCATCGCGCGCAGGGTTTTGGTTTCAGCCCAGGTGTAAATATTGGGCGGCCCCCCGGGGGTTGCGTGGTCCAGCTCATAGTGCGTAATGACGTGAACGTACGCACAGCCTGGCTTTTCCGAGGTCGCCCAGGTCTCCTTGGGCCCCACACAGTTGTAATTTAAGAACCCAAAGCGCGTCCCTTCGCGCTCGACAATCACAGGGCGGCGGCTTTCGGTAATGTCCATCCCACCACCCGTGTACGGAATCCGGTTCTCCCGTAGCCACTGGAGCGTGTCCTCGATCCCTTCTTCGCCTGCATCCAGGATATGGTTGCTCGCGAAAGTGAGCACGTCGAATCCGGCGTTGACCAGGGGTTTTAGGTTGCCGGGAATGCGCCCCTGCTCAACGGCATGACGGTCACGCGTCGTGAACGGCACTTCCAACTGGCCAAGCACGACGTCCGCCCGCTGCAGGGTCGGGATCACGAACTGGAAAAGCGGGTCGGAATTGGCACCAAGAATGATGTCGCCGACCGACAATAAACTCAGGGGATTTACCATCCAGCTTCTCCTTGCCTTGATGGTTTTGTCAAACGGATATGACGGGTAGGTCAATATAGGAGGCGAATCCCACCTCGTGGTAGATCGTCTGCAAGGCGGGAACGCCCAGCGTGTCCGTCCCGATCGGATTGCCGGTGTTCATGTTGCGATCGAATTGCGGAAAGTTGCTGCTCGTCACGTCTAACCGGATGCGCGAGCCACGGCGGAAGAATTGGCTGGTCTGCCCCAACGTGATGACGTACTCCACGATCTCGCCGGGGGCGACCAGTTCCTTCTGGTTCCCGAACTCGCGACCGCTTGCACGCACGATGCCCTCCGAGAGATTGTAGGCACGACCATCGGGATAGACATGCACCACCTTGGCCGCGAAATCCGTATCGCACGCCGAGGTCGCAGCAAATAGGTGCAATTGCAGCGGGCCGGTAACTTGGAGATCGGTTGTCAATTCGGGCGTCGTAAAGCAGAGCACATCATGGCGGCATTCAACGCGCGACTGCTCGACAGGACCTGGCACATACCCGGGCGCTGCCAGCGCGCCAATGAGCGATCCACCGACCGTAGGAACGGGATCGTGCGGATTGTAGATGAACAGGTCCGGCGGTTCGGAGCCCGCCTCGTCGCGGCTCAGAATGCCATCTCCGGCCCCGGTATTTGCATTCCCGCGGCTGTGCAGATAAAAGCGCTGCCAGTCCGTCTGCGGCAGGGGCCAAGTTTCTGCGGTTCGCCACTCATTCTTGCCCATGACGAAATAGCGGATGGTTGGCAGGTCAATATCCCTACCGCGCACGTACTTGTCGTAGAATTGAATTTGAAAGGCGTGGATACCGGAGCCGGCCGTGTCCGCCGTGTACCCAAACGACAGGTCACCCAGATTGGACTGGAACAACGCGGCGTGCTGCCATGGACCGGCGATGAGATGCTGGCCTTGGCGCGCGCGTTCTGTGCCCCCGCGTTGCCGCATGGCATTGAAATTCTCAAATTCGCTCCACGCTGCGCCGTCGTACCAGCCGCACTCGCTGAAACAGGGTACCGCGACATGTTCGTACCGGCGATGCGCCAGCAATTCCGGTTGGGAGATCGGTTGCAGACGCCAATCGAGCAACTGCCGCAGTCGCCCATGGCGCGCGAGTGGGACTTCTACAAATGGTAAATAATACGCGACCTCGTCAGGGTTGGATCGCGCCCAGGCCAGGACCTGGCGCATCTCAGCCACATCCTTGCCTTGCCGTTCCAACCGGTTCACGGCATCGGCTGCCTCGTTCGGGAGCCAGAGCAGCGTGGTCAATAACGAGATGGCACCTCCGGTGAGCGGCGGGACGAACATTTCGTTGAAATCGCCCGACCACGGGGCAATTGCCCTGAGATGGGGTGGTTGCTCCAAAGCTGCCATCCACTGGAAGCACGTGGCATGCGAAATGCCAAACATTCCCACATTGCCGTCGCACCAGCGCTGGGCGGCGATCCATTCGATGCTGTCATAGCCATCCGGACCCTCCACAACAAAATTATTGGAAGGATCCCATTCGCCTCCGGACGCACCGCGGCCGCGCAGGTCGGAATTGACAAACGCGTAGCCCGCCTCGACCAGTTCATAGCACAAGGGATGCACGCGTCCCTTTCCATAGGACCGGTAAAAGATCGCCGGGTGCCGTTCGGCGTCGTTGGGGCGCAAAATATCGGCGCGCAGCAGCACCCCGTCGCGCATTTCAATCGGGACATCCCGATCAACGCGAAACGTTGTCGTCATCGTGACCTTATGAAGCAGATCGCGGTATTACAGGCAGGTCCAGGTACGAAGCGTGACCTGTCGAATGTAGGACCGTTTGCAGTGCCGGTATGCCCCGCGCGTCCTCTCCAATGGGGTTACCGGTATTCATATTGCGGTCGAACGTAGGAAAGTTGCTACTCGAAATCTCGAGCCGGATCCGATGCCCTTTTCGAAAGATGATACTTGTATCGCCCATGGTGACGAGATACTCGTATGCTTCGCCGGGAGTGACCGGTTGATGCGTACCATCCAGGTTACGCCCGCTTGCACGTTTGATGCCCTCCACAATATTGTAGGCGCGTCCATCGGGATACACGTCCACCAGTTTGGCGGTCCAGTCCGTGTCGCAGGCCGATGTAGCGGCGCAGAGATGAATGCTGAGCGGTCCCGTCACCTCGACCTCCTCCTGCAGTTCCGCGGACGTGTAGCACAGCACGTCGCGGCGTCGCTCGATCCTGGATTGGTCAATGGGCCCGGGCGTCACGCCGGAACCGATCACCCGCCCACCAACAGAGGGAACGGGGGTGTGAGGATTGTAAATATAGAAATCCGGCGGCTCGGTCCCCGGCTCGTCTCGGTTCAATACGCCATCGCCCTCAGCAGTATTTGCCTTTCCCCGGCTGTGGAGATAAAAGCGCTGCCATGCCGTCTGAGGGAGGGGCCAGTCCTCCGCCGTTTGCCAAGAGTCTCGTCCCATCGTAAAGTAGCGCACCACTGGAATTACAATCTCCTTGCCACACAGGTACTTGTCGAAGAAGGCGAGGTTGTGCGCGGTCAATTGCGCCCCGACGGGGCCGGCTGCCGCGCCGAAATTCATCTCGCCCAGATATTGGATCGGCTGCCCATGCGTCCATGGCCCAACCAGCACGTGCTGTCCCTGGCGGGCAAGCGGCGTGCCGCCCTGCTCGCGCATAGCGCGGTAGCATTCGAACGTCGCCCATTCAATTATGTCATACCAGCCGCAGGCATAAAAACACGGGACCTGCACCCGGTCGAAGCGCTGGCGCCGCGCATGTTCGGACTCTGAGGGAGGATTGAGCCGCATGTTCCAGGTTTCGCGGATGTGGTCGAACCGCGCAAAGGGAATATCTTTGAGCGGAAGAAAATTCAGCGCTTCCGCCGGGTCGGACTGCGCCCAAAGGATGGCAGCACGCAGCTCCGTCACATCCTGGCCTGCCTGCTCCAGTCGGTTTGCTATGTCCACCGCCATCATCGGCGTCGCGGTCATCGCCACCGTCAAGAGGATGGCGCCACCGGTCGGGGGCGGCTCCATCCCAGGCCCGGTGATGCCCATCCATGGCGCCATCGCCTTGAGGTGCGGAGGCGATTCCATAGCGGTCGTCCACTGCAACCCGGCGAGATAAGAGCCGCCCGCGCTACCGACATTCCCGTCACACCAGCGTTGGCTCGCAATCCACTCGACCGTGTCGAATCCGTCGAGACCCTCGACGCTGAACATATTCTCGCGCCGCCATTCCCCGGCCGAGGCAAACCGGCCGCGCACGTCTTGGACGACAATCGCATACCCCGCGTGCGCGGCCTGGACGAGGTTCAAATAGTCGCTGTTCCCGCTAGTGCTCTTGTCGTAGGGTGTGCGAAAGAGAATCGCCGGGTGCCGCGCGCCGTCGGCGGGGCAATAAATGTCCGCCGCCAGAACGCAGCCATCCCGCACCTCCACCGGCACATTACGGTCTATCCGGATACTCGTCACCATTCACATCCGGGCACAAGAGTCTGACAGCGTTGGCAAACTTCTCGCACCCCGATTACTTG
>JBLMXX010000438.1:0-6780 GCA_050257995.1 Acidobacteriota bacterium
GACAGCCGCCGGTACACTTGCCGCACTGGATGCAAGCCGTCAATCCGAACTGTTCGACAAAGGCTTCTGTGTCTATCATGTCAACTCCAAGTAGCGAAATGTCATGCCGGGACCGGCTCGAATGGAAGAGCGTAGACGGCGGACGAGCGACCCTGGGCGGCGAGCTGGTTCCGCCGCAGTCGCACGATGGCGGCGGCCGCAGCGGCTTTGGCATGTGCAACCGTATCCGGAATATCCTTCGGTCCCTGGACACAGCCGGCGAGATAAACGCCGTCGACGGACGTATCCACGGGGCGCATCTTGGGGTGCGCCTCGGCGAGAAAACCGTCCGCCGAATTCGCCAATCCCAAAAGCCGGGCGACCGGGTCGGTCTCGGAACGCGGGACCAGCCCGACGCTCAGCACGACCATGTCCGCCTCCGTCTCGATGGGCTTGCCGATCAGCGTATCTTCCGAACGAAGGATGAGCTTATCGCCCTGTTTGTAGATCTCTGATACATAGCCCCGGCGGTAATTCACGCCTTCCTCACGCACGCGGTCGTAAAACTCTTCGAATCCCTTGCCGAATGCACGGATGTCGGCGTAGAACACCGTCACTTTGGAATCATGGATCTTGTCACGGACCAGGTGGGCGTGCTTGGCGGTAATCATACAGCAGACGCGCGAGCAGTAAAGGTGACCGGTTGTCTCGTCTCTTGAACCGACGCACTGGATGAACGCGACCTGTTTCGGCTCTTTGCCGTTCAGCAGGATCTTGCCGGACGTCGGTCCCGACGCGGACGAGAGCCGCTCGAACTGCAGGGACGTGATGACGTTCGGGTAAATGCCATACCCGAGTTCGGGCTTGAGCGCGGCGTTAAAGGGATCGAACCCGGTCGCTGCCACGATCGCGCCGACGTTCAGGTCGACCAACCGTTCCTTTTGCGTGAAATCGATGGCACCGGCTTTGCATGCATCCTTGCAGAGAAAGGTCTTGCCGCACACGCCGCGCGTGAGAAAGATGCACTGCTCCGGGTCGACCGTGTATTTGAGCGGCACCGCTTGCGGGAAAGGGACATAGATGGCAGAGCGCTTGCCCATCGCGGCGTTAAAAGGATCGGGCACCCGACCTTTGAGGCGGCATGCCTCCGCACAACTTCCGCAGCCGGTGCATTTGGTAATGTCGACATAGCGCGGTTTCTGCCGCACCTTGACGCGGAATTCGCCGGCGGCGCCCTGGATGTCCTGTACCTCCGAGTAGGTCAGCAGTTCGATGTTCGGATGCCGCGAGACATCCACCATCTTCGGGGTCAGGATGCACGCGGAGCAGTCCAGGGTTGGAAAAGTCTTGTCGAGCTGAGACATGCGCCCGCCGACGCTTGGCTCTTTTTCGACCAGATAGACTTGAAAGCCTGCGTCCGCGATGTCCAGCGCGGTCTGAATGCCTGCAATGCCGCCACCAATGACGAGTGCGCTGTTATTCATAGGTTTCTCGTTTCCGGCTATGCGTAATCTCCACTTTCGGCTGGCTGTTCCGCGTTCGGATGCAGTCGCTCCGCTTCGGTCTCGATATCCTGGAGCCGGGTATAATAGTCCGGGACGCGTTTGAGGTGCGCTAGAACGATTCTGCCCGTCAGGATCGGGTCGTTGTGGGTAATATCCGTCACCGGGTCCACCAGACCGTGCTCGAGTTCGATGTCGAGCCCCATCCGGAACTGCTCCAGCCCGAATTCGCCCGGATCGACGCCGAGGCTCTCGGCGATCGTCTCGGCTTCATCTTCCGTAAAGTGTGGTATCTTGCTCATGCGATCCTCCTCTCAGGATGCTCATTTTTTCCTCTTGAGCTCCATGAGGTCATTCATTTCCTGTAGATTATTCGTCAGTTCCCACCAGCCGTTCTTGAACGCGGCATAGTCCGGCGCGCCCGGCATGGCGGTTGCATAGCGCACGGAGTTGGCATAGAACAGCCATTGCTTGACCCACTTTTGCTCGAGGGCTTCGTCGAACGGGTTGGTCTTGTCGGCGAGACCTTCGTCCCACGCCTTGACTAGGAGCAGGGTGGCGGCGACCGTCATCTTATCGCTCTCGACCAGGGCGTTATCCATATTAGCAAAGTGCTGGTTGGTCCAGGTCGTGCTGTGGCACCCAGTGCAAACTCCTCGCATCGTCGTTTGCCGCTTGTCCTGTTCCGCCTTGTCGATCAGGAAATCGGAAGCCAACTCGCCCGTAAAGGCCGTGGGAAGCGGGAGCCCATCTTTGTTCTTGATGACACTCGTATCACCGGTCTTGGGCTGGGGATGCGAATAGACCAGTCCCATCAACCGGACCCAGAGCCGCGAGCCGAAATCGTGCGTGCGCGGGGCAATGGTTTCGCCGTTGGCGTTGACGATCAGGCTGTTGTGGCACGTCGCGCAAGAAGGTGCCCGGAAATCCTTGCCCACCTTCCAGGGCACGCTTTCCCAGTTGACGTCTTCGACCTGTGAAAAGACCATATTGCCGTGCTTGCTCTCTTTGTAAACATCCCAGGCCGGCACGTCCGGTTCGAGGTGACATTGCGAGCAGGCGTACGGCTTGCGCGCAACCTCGATGGAAAAGGCATGGCGCGGGTGACAGGCCGTGCACGAGCCCAGGCTGCCATCCGGATTGACCCTGCCTACACCCTGGTTGGGCCAATTGACCAGGTTGGGCACCTCGATCTCGCCGAGCTTGGTCGCCACCTTTTTCGTCCCGTTCACGGTGACTTCAGTGCCGTGGCAGGCATAACAGGTCTGTCCCTTTGTAATTTCCGAAGCCTTATCCGTACTGAGCTTGCCGTCCTTGACTTGCTTGACGCCGGTCAAAGTTTCGACGAGGGCCGTATAAACGGCGTTCTTGCCGAGATTGCCCTTGGCATTCGCCTTTTTGCTGCCGGCATATTGGGCAACCTCGGCCGAGTGACAAGTCTTGCAGTCATTCGGCGAGACGATCACGCTGATCTGAAACCCATTGTGCTGGAAACTGTCTTTGTGCGCCGCCGCGTTCTGACCATGGCATTCGAAACAACCGACGGCGACCGATTTCATTGCGTCGGGAATCGTGTCGCTGGAAACGCGTCGCTCCGCCGGCGGGACCTGAAGCGCTGCGGCCGGTGTTTTTTGAGAGTGCCGGCTGGCGCGCCAGTCCTCGACGATGCCGGGGGTATACAGCGCGTGACAGGTCAGGCAGGCTTGGGTTTGTGTGCTGACGGCAGGTGCAGCGGCGGGTGGGGTGGGCCCCTGAGCCAGGACAGTCCCCGTCAATACCGCTCCGAGAGCGAGAAGTAAAATTGTGAGGATGATCATTCGCCTTGTCATCTTCGACTCCGCGTGAGGGGTTTAGACTAGGCTTCTCCGATCTGTTGTAGTTCATCACGCTGAAAAACCATAAAGGGCGGTTTGTCGTTTATGTCGCGCCCCGGCTCGTAATTGAAAATCTTTTGCACGCTCGCCCCCACGGTGCGGAACATGGCCGTGAGCGGGATGTCGTGCGGGCATGCCGCCTCACACATCCCACAGCCGACACAGGAGGTCGCCATATGGTTCAGGCGCGTGAGTTGAAACAGGAGCGCGTCCGGCGGCATGTTAAGGGCGCCGTGCCGCTGGGCTGTGTGCAGTAACTCTGCTGTTGCGTGTTCCGCATTGGCGGTGCGGAAGAAACACTCTTTGCAGTAGCAGATGGGACAGGCGTTCATGCAGTTCGTGCATTCCAGGCAGTTGGCAAAGTATGTCGCCATCCCGCCGTGTGCGTGCAGGTCGTCGTGAAAACGCTTGAATTCGGCATCGCGCCGCGCCGTACGCCGGTTTACGAGTTCCGCCAGGATCGCGGCACGCGCGTCCGTCACGGACTCGTCAGGCTGGACGCCCAACTGCACGGCAATCTCGTCCTGCATTTCGACGACGAGCGCCTTGGACCCGTCCACGCCGATAAAGCCGATGCTCATGGCCGCGTTCGCCGGCGCGGGACGCTCGCACATCGCACACGCCGAGCGGAAGGCGACGCTGTCGTCATCTCCCCGTTGGGCACGCGCGAAAAAGTCGGGAGCAGGTTGATAGTCCGGGACCGCGAACGTCCCAAAGCAGTCCACGCCGATAATCAGGACGTGATCGAGTTTCACCTGGTTGAATTTTGCCAGTTCGACGACCGCGCGGATTTCGCATGACCGCAAGACCACGCCAAGCTTCGCGCTGGCGCCATCGTGCGTCAGCATCGAGACCAGCCGCGCGCTGTTGAACGCCATCACCGGTGCGAACGGGTCGGCGTGGTCCAGCCGCGTGGGATTCTTGACCAGCGCGGGCATGACGGACCCGTTCGCACCCTGGACCGGGACCAGCAACGCGTCCACCACTTGTTTATCGAACATCATCCGGAAAAGATCGCGCACCGCTCCGACGGTATCGCCGCCGTTGACTTGCCAGAGACCGCGTATTGTCATAGCAACCTCAGTGTGCAGGTAGATAGGTACACAAGTAGACAGGTACACAGGGAAACAGGTTAACGCGTCTACGTGTTTACTTGTCTACTTGTTTCCCTGTTTACGTTTGTCCATGCCTATACCCACGGTAATCTATCTTCGACCTTGAGTCCCGGGATGTAATGGAATTCTTCCTGCACCTTGCGACCCAGTACCGCCTGGATCGAAGTGAGCGGCACGTGCCGTGCGCAAGACGATTCGCACATCCCGCAGCCGACGCACGAAGCCGCCCGCCGTCCCCACTCGATCAATCCGCCAAAGGGGACGACCGTGCGCTCGCGCATCACGCGACCCTCGCCGGGCCATCCGCGCAGGCGGTCCGTATGTGGTTCTTTGGCGGGCTTGGGGGCAAACGCCTCACAGCCGCAGTAGGGGCACGCATCCAGGCACTCGCCGCACGCCGTACAACCGGCGACCAGACCCACCAGGGATGGCAGGTCGGTGAGCAACTGCCTCGCGTTCGCCATGGCTTCGTCGCGGCGGTGGTGGCGAATGGAGACGAGCCGCGCAATTGCCTTTTCCCGCCCGTCCGCATCGCCTGCCGCGAGGTTGAGTTGTTCGGCAATGTCGTCGCGCGCCTGAACGAGCAGCCGCTCGCGAACATTCATCCCGATCAAGCCGATGGCGACGTCCGCGTGATCTGCAGTAAAGTGCTCGCACATCTGACAGGCATTGCGCAGGCGATAGGGAGCGATAGGCCCCTGCCGTGTCCAGCGCATCATTTCATCTGCGGGGGACTCTTCGCGCGCCGAGGCACGCGCGATCTGCTCGTAAGCCTCCGCCTCATAAGTCCCCATGCAGTCAATCCCAATTAGGACGAGCCGCCGGAGATCGATGCGCCCTGCCTTTGCCAGTTCGATAGTGGCGCGGAGCTCACACGGTCGCACGACGGCGCCGATGCGCGCGGCGCGACCGTCCGCCTGCACTCGTGAAATGACCGCCGCCGTGTTGACGCGCATGACGGGCGCGAGTGGATTGGCGCTGTCAATGGGGGTCGGGTCTTTCACCAGGATCGGCGCTACCTGGTCTGCCCGAGGCACTTCCAGCGGGACGAGCATTTCGTCGACGATATTCTTGTCCAGGAGCGTTTTCAAAATGCCACGTACCGCTCCCAACGTGTCCCCGTTCTTGACGGGAAGAATGGCTTGCACGGTCATTTTTCACCTCCGCACCTACCGTCCCAGGAATGGCCTGGCCGGTGAGTGCCGCATACCCCGTAAGGGTTTATGGATTGATCAGGTCGTTTGCGATCCGCCATCTCTGCAGTTCCAAGATTCTCTCGCTTGTTTGAGGGCTGAGACTGGAGCGATAGACTCGCAGTACCGGCAGTTCCGCCGCGTGCGCCGGTCCCCCATAAATCTCAACCGTTCGGTCGATCGTCCTACGTGCCATATCGGAGGCGAACAGACCCGCTCGCAGTGTCGCTTGCCGGGCATCCTTCCCCTCGTCGATTTCGCTCGCGGCGTGATAAACCATCCAACGCGCGGCATCAATCTCGGTCGCCATCTCCGCGAGATGGCGCTGGATCGCGGGACGCACCGCGAGCGCCTGTCCCAGCGCTTTCCAGTCTCGCGCATATTGCCAACTCATCTCCAGCAGGCGGCAGGCGATCCCGATTTTGCGAGCGGCGGCGCGGGCCTGCCCCGCCTGTTGGTATTTTTTCCCCAATGCCGTCGCGCCGCCCACCGGGCCAAGGACATTCGCTGCGGGCAACGGAGCATTCTCCAGTACCAGTTTCCCGTCCTGGTTGTTTACGCCCTGCCCGCCGCGTTCGACAATATAGCAAGTGGTCCCTTCATCTGCTTGTGCAAAAACCAGGAACAGATCGGCATCCTCGGCAAGCTTGACGCCGTTCAAGCGCCACCCCTCACCGTCGCGCGCGGCGCGCGCCTTGATGTCGGCCGTGCCGTTCCACTCCGGCTCGCCGAGTGCGAGCACACAGTCCTTCTCGCCTGAAATGACCGGAGCCAGGTATCGCGCCTGTTGTTCCGTATTGGCTTCGAACAAGATCGGCGGCACATCCCCAAAGTCGAAATCCACGAACGTCTTGCCCAGTTCTTCCGCGACCAGGCACGCTCCCAGAGTGCTGAGACCGCCCCCGCCTAATGCTTCCGGTGCCGTCATCGCCCATAATCCCTGCTCGACGGCAAGTTTCTTTAGGCGCTCGCGCTTGTCCGCCGGAACTGGCGCGCCGTGTGATCCTCCCTTTTCGCGGACCAGCACATCGCGCTCGACCGGCAAGAGTTCGTTTGTAACGAAATCACGCGCCATTTCGCGGACCATGCTCAGTTCTTCAGAGAGCGTAAAATCCAT
>JBLMXX010000439.1:0-4543 GCA_050257995.1 Acidobacteriota bacterium
TCTTGTTCCGCTGGTCGAGGACGGCTTGAATACCATTAATGCCTTCGGCGGGCGCGTGAATAATATCGCGTGTAAAGTCGGGCCCAAAGCGTCCCGCCGTATAGTCGAAGAACAGGTAGGATGCGGCATAGTGCGCGAGGGATGCCTGGGGCTCGTTTGCCCAGGTATTCAATTGGGTGTCCGGATTGCGACCAAAGAGGCGCAACACTCCGCCGACGTCGAATCCATTTACCTTGATGGCTAGATCGCCCATGCCTTCGTCTATCCAGCCCGTCTTGTGCAGTGATTCATAGGAATGAATGAGATGCTGGAACTCGTGCGCCGTGTCTGCGCTGTACTCGTCGGTTCCGGGCTTGAGAGCATCAATATTCAGATAAATAATGTTGCGTTGATTGCTGTAGGGAACGATATTGGCCGGGAAGGTATCCTCACTGCTGAAATAGCCCGCGGCATCTTGAAAGCGCGTGTTCACAATATGAATGTGCACATCGCCGTCTGGTCCGGGCGATTTTTCATTCCCAAAGTACTGGTGATTGGTCGGGTAAATGGATTTCTCAAAAAAGTCGGCTGATTTTACGAGTTGTGCTCTATCGAATTGGACGCCGTCTTCGACCCAATAATAGCCGTGAGGCACAATCGCCTGGAGCGTCGCCGTGATGGTCCGGTATTTGCCGGTCGAGGCATTTTCGACGACAAAGAAAGTTTCATGGTCACCCAGGCTGCGCGCTTTGGGCGCGCGGGTAGGCACGGGCGTCAGCAATGCCAAGTCCTTCCTCAAACGCGGCACGATTTGATAGAGGTTGCGCTCCGGGATGTTCGTTCGCTTGAGCGCATCTTCTGTCGACATCGAGACACTCGCGAGCGGAGTCCCCTGAGGCAGAGCGATTTGCCCCACAAGAGTCAGCGAGAGTGGCGCGGTCGGACCCCCGGTGATCGTGCGGAGGCTGTTGGCGGATTGGAAGATGAGATAGGCGGTGCCGGCGATAGTTAAGACGATACAAACAAGCAGGACGACGATGATGGTGAAAAGTGTTTTCCGGTTCATGTAAATTTCCCAAGGGGCGGAGTCGCACGCGCGTTTTTTAGAAGAAAATCATATAGAGGGACGCGCCGGGGCATATCAGTTCGATTCACAGTGGTCGAATTATATCACAAGCGCGAGGGGCTCACAAGAGGATGGCGAAAAAACCATGCCTGGGGGGACATGGTTTCTAGTCGAGCGGTTTCTTGACAGGCTTGTCGCCCGGTTGGGCAAACTCGATCTCCAACGATTGTTCTGTATCATCTAGCCCCTCAAGCGGCAGCGCGCAAATAGGCTGTCGCATCTGATCCAGAATCTGATTGTTCGGACAAGCGATCAGGCATAGGGTTGGCATGACACAGCCGGCACAATTCTCTTTATTCAACATGATTCTTTCTCCTAGTGTCAGTGTACATCGAAACTAGTAGAGTGTCTGTGACTATTGTTGCAACGTGACATTTGTCCTATTCCAGACAGGACAAATGTCACTATTTTTGGCACATGTGACTTTTGTCCCAGCGAAAAAACCCCCGTGGGCGTAGAGTAAGCATATAGAACTGAAATGTTCCTTACTTCAAAGGAGGAAATCATGAAAACGAAATTTGCTGCTCTTCTCGCCGGGATCGTGCTGATGTTACTGGCGCTTACCGCCACCGCATGCAATGGGGCCGAGGCATCCATAAACCGCGACATGCATGGCGATTCCATGGCTCAAGCTGATTCCGCAGCGCCTACTCCACAATTGGTCAAGGCGCCGCATCAAATGTACGATGCGTCTACACAACCCGCTCCAGCGGACAAGGTCAAGACGTTATCGCTAACGATCGAGAAAAAGATACTGGAAATTGCTCCCGGAGTCCCCTACGACGCGTGGACATTCAACGGGACCATGCCCGGACCTGTTCTCCGCGTCCGCCAGGGCGACCAGATAAACTTCACTTTGATTAACAACAGCGATATGGAACACTCCATCGACTTTCACGCAGCCCAGACCGCACCCAACATCAACTATCGCAATATCAAGGCGGGCGAGAAACTGACGTTCAGTTTTACCGCCAACTATCCCGGAGTGTTCATGTATCATTGCGGGACGGCGCCGGCTCTGGCTCACATTGCGAACGGGATGTACGGCGCCATTATCGTCGATCCCGCGGAAGCCCTGGCGCCCGCACGAGAATACGTGCTGGTCCAAAGCGAGTTCTACACCAAACTCGGTTCCAATGGCGCGTATCAATACGATGGCGCCAAGACGCTCGCCAAACAACCCGATTATGTTGTCTTTAACGGCTATGCCAATCAATACAAAGACATGCCCTTGATGGCAAACCCCGGCGAGCGGGTACGCATGTGGGTTCTAAACGCAGGGCCTTCTGAATTTTCCGCCTTCCACGTCGTCGGTGCCATATTCGACAAGGCCTATCCAAACGGGAATCCCAAGAATGCCGAATATGGAATGCAGACCGTCACCGTCCCGCCCGGAGGCGGGTATATGGTCGAACTTACGGCGCCAGAGGCAGGCGTCTATCCCTTTGTAACGCACTCTTTTGCGGATGTTAACAAGGGCGCGGTGGGAATTCTGCAAGTCGGTAATGTGCCTCCCGGCACCACGATGTCTCACTAGGATGTAATCGGGCGGGACCGCCTGACTACGGCGTCCCGCCCGGTTCATTACACGATCTTCGCCAGGCCTTCCCGGTCGACAATCACGATCCTTCCATGTTCGATCGAAATGAAACCACGCGCTTCCAGTTGGCGAAGGGAACGTCCAATCATCTCCCGCACGGTTCCCAGCCGCGCAGCCATCTCCTGCTGGGTGAGGATATGCTCTTGCTGAGATGCAGTCTCCAGCAATAATTTGGCGAGTCGCCCCGTGACCTGGCGGAGCGAGAGGTCCTCGACAAGCCCCACAAGGTGGCGCAATCGGGTGCCCAGGTTCTTAATGATCGCCAACGCGACCTGTGGATCTTGCTCGATCAAGTTGATGATCGCGGTCCGGGGTACGATCCACACCGTCGTGGGCTCGGAAGCTGAAACATTTGCCGGGTTTGGACCACCATCAAAGACGGCAACTTCGTTAAAGGAACGACCAGCGCCTGAAAATGCCAAGATTTGCTCTCGCCCCTCTGAAGAGAGCTTGTAGACTTTGACCATCCCTTCCCGGACGATATAAAGCCCTTGGCTGGGTTCGCCCTCAAGAAAGACGATTTCGTCCTTGTCATACGTGCGCTCGATCAATGTCCGAACCAGTTTCTTTAGTTCATCCTCGGACAGCGTCTTGAAATAAGGCTGCGACCTCAATGCTTGCAGCGCGGTCATGGTGCTGCTCACCTTGTCACCTCACCTGGTTCGTCACGCTTGCATCCTCTTTCCGATGACGGGCAAACGTCTCAAAGCTGCCTTCACGACCATCTTGGCTGCGCGCCCGGCGTAAACCCGCTCGCTCACAGTTTCCCGGACGACCCACTGTTCCGTTCCATCCGCACGCAGACCATGCTCGGTTCCTGCCGGCACGTACAGTATAGTTCCGGGCTCGCCGTCCAACTCCCTCCCGTCAACCAACAATGTCCCATTTCCTTCGACCACGTCAAAGCACTCATCCCGATGCTCGTGCCGGTGTACGGGCACGACCTGTCCCCGCGAGAAACAGAGCAGTCGGCCGAAAAAAGCGTGCCCGTCAAAGAGTGTGACGTTGGGGAATTGCTCCGGCGAGAACTTTTTGATCTTGCCGGCTTCCGCGTGATACCATTTCATAATCCCATCCGACGAAGAGGATGTCCGTTAGCGCACCTTTCTTATTCGCGAGACAAATACTGTTCCGAGCACAAAGTATACCACCGACATCAGGAAAATGACAGTATAACCCAGGGTTGGCTGGTTGACGGCGGGCTGCTTGCCAAGCTTTTGAAAGGCGTCGAGGAAAAAGCCGGCAAACGGAGTGGCGATCATCTGTGGAAGAACTTGCGACACGTGCCACACTCCCATATCCTTGGCGTAATCCTCCGAAGGAAGGACATCACTCGCCAGTGCCCAGTCCACACTTTGATACGCCCCAAAACCCAGACCAAACACAAGGCCTAACATCACCGTCAAGGTAAAGTCGTGAAATGGAATGAGGGCAAGCACCACTAGACCTTGCAGGGCTCCGGAGATATAGACCATCGACTTGCGCCCGAACCGGTCGGAGAGGATGCCAGCAACCAGTGTGCTCAAAATAGCGCCTACCAGGAGCGTAATTAGGAAGAATGAGACGGCTGTCTCCGCCGCATCTGCCACCAGAGTGCCAAATAACTTGAAATCGGGCACGGCATCCCGGAGATAGAAAAGCAGAAATTCCTGGACGGTATAGACCCCCATGGTAATGAGAAAACGCGTAAGAAAGACCCAAACAAAATCGCTGTATTGACGAAACCAGGCACGAATCCCGTCGTAGAGCTTCTGCCACTGCCCTGCCAATCGGGCGACCAACCCAACGAGAACCAATCCAAGCGGCAGGCTCCCCAAAGTCAAACCGATTGCCAGGGC
>JBLMXX010000440.1:0-9135 GCA_050257995.1 Acidobacteriota bacterium
TTGCGGAGTGCATTGTGCCGGCGTTTGAACTCGTTTGGCGAAAAGACTTCGTACACGGCATCGTGATACCAGGGCGTGTTGTGAATATTCTCGTAGAACTTGTCGTTGTCGAGCCTGTTCCAGTATTCTTTGAAATCATATTTTTCCATTCTGATCCCTCTGTACAATTCTAGACCACTGTCAGTTCTACGGGAGACTTGGTCGCCGAATAACTGCCGTCCTCGGTAATCACAAAGGTGCGCCCGACGAACATGCCCAGGAGCCCGTCAGCCGTAATCGGGTCCGGTTCCAGCATCACGGTCATCCCCGGCTTGAGCGTTCGCTCGAATTCGCCCCCGACGACTTTATTGACGCTGACGAGCGGAAGCGACGTGATCATATCGACGCCGTGCAGGAGCAGCGCACGTCCCTGACAACCGTGGTCGCGATAGAAACGACCCGCTTGCTTGATTTCTTCGAGCGCAACGCCGGGGCGCATGTAGTTGGCAAGCAGACTAAAACCGGGCTGCACGACCTCTTCCCAAAACCGGCGAACCGCGGGGGCAGGCTCGCCGATGCAAAGCGGATTGCCCATTTGAACGGTATACCCCATAACACCGGCAGCCAGCTCATTGACGATCACATCGCCCTTTTGCAGGACACGCGCCGAAGGTCGAATATTTCCAAACGGCATGGCGGGTGCGGCGGAAGGCGTGGAACCGATAATCATGAATTCGCACTCGCCGCCTTTCTCGAGCACGGCGGCGGTTGCCGCCGCCATGACATCGCGCTCCGTCACGCCGGGGCGCGCGGCCTCCTGCATTGTGTCCCACGCGAGGTCGAGCATTTCACCCGCGCGCCTGACCGCTTGGATTTCTTCCGCGCTCTTGACGTGGAGCAATTCGTGAATCAGCCCATTCAAGATTTGAATGTCCGCTTTCGGCAAGCGCGCGGCGAGTTCTTGAAAATGATTGTATGGCATTACATCTTCGAGTCGCCGGGGCGTGCATTCCAGAAAACCAATTCGACCGTTCTCCAACCCCAACTCGGCGATGCGCTCGGCGATCACTGGCGCGGGCTGCCCGCCGCGAAAAGACCGGACATCCTTGATGGCGACCGCGCGGCGGATCGCTTCCAGCGTTGCGCCGCCATCCGCACAAATGAGCGTGGGTTCGCCTTCGCGCGGGAACACGACATACTGCGCCATCCCCGCGTGCAGCGTCAGTCCCGAGAGCCACGTCATTCCCGCGCCGTAACTCCAGTTGCTGCCCGAGCCGGGTGCGATCACGCAATCGACATTGCGCTCTGCCATTTTTTGGCGCAGCCGCGCGTACCGGCGCCGGTATTCCGCGTCCGAGAATTTCTCGTACTCGGCGTCGCGATACCAGGGCGTACCGACCACCTGTTCGAAATGCGCGGTTGTGTCCAGCGTCGTCTTTACTTGCTCGAAAGGAAATGTCATGATTGCTCCTTGCTCCCGCCTCACTTGCCCCGTTGCCGGGTCGGAAGTCAATCCACCACGCAGCTCTGCATGTAATTTCGCCCCGCCTCGGATTCGGTGAATTTGCTGACGGCGGATTCGTCCACCGCCGTTCGCACGTCTACGACGGCCGGAGCGTTTAGCGCGACCGCATGCGCTAATGCCTCGCGCAATTCAGCCGGATCGGTGACTTGAATTCCGGCGCAGCCCAACCCGCGCGCGACCGCTCCAAAATCTACCGTCGTGAGATCGGTAGACTCGAATTTGCCGTTCCAAAACGCGGCTTGCTCCCATTTGATCCAGCCCATCGCGCTGTTATTCAACACGACGACCGTCACGTTCGAGCCTTCCTGGCTGAGCGTTGCGAGTTCGCCGAGGCAGTAGCTGAATGCGCCGTCCCCGACCAGCGCGATGACGTGAGAATTGGGACGCGCGATCTGCGCGCCGATGGCGGCCGGCAGGCCCCAACCCAAACCCGACATCCCGCGTGGAAAAATCGCGCGGCGATTGTCGCGCGCCTCGAAATGCATGCTGCCCCACCCGCTCGCGAAACTCGCATCGCAAACGAGCACGTCGTCCGGTCCGGCCACCTCATTCAATACCGCGGCCACCTGCTGCGGCTTGATCGGCTTGGACGCTCGCACGTCCACGGCGAGTTGCCCGCGCCATTCGGCTTGCAGCGCGGCGACCTCGGCGCGCACCGCGTCGCTCGGACGCGCGCGCGTCTGTGTCGACAGGATCGCCTCCAGACCGGAGCGCGCGTCGGCGACCAGGCCGACCTCTACCGGCGACAGTTTGCCGATTTCCGAATCGTCCAGATCGAGTTGAATGACGCGTTGATCCGGCTTGGGCAACATCCATCGAAACGTCGGGTTCTGCGCGAACTTGAAACCGACGGCAAAAATCAGATCGGCGCTCTCGACAAATTTCTGCGCGGCGGTCGTCCCGCCGAGCGCGCCGATCACGCCGAGGGCGAGTGGATGGGTTTCCGGGATCGCGCCTTTGCCCGAGAGCGATGTGGCAACCGGCATCGCAAAGCATTCCGCCACGCGCGCGATCTGCTCACCCGCGCCGGATAACCACGCGCCGCCGCCGACAAGCATCACCGGGCGCGCCGCGGAATTGAGGAGCGCGATGGCGGCGCGGACGGCCTCCGGTTCCGGAGCGAAACGGAACGCGGGGACCGCGCCAAAACGGGGATCGACTGCCGGCGCCGCGCTTTCAAACGGCGCTTTGAAAAGGTCTTCCGGAAATTCGATCACGACCGGTCCGGGTCGTCCTGTCGTCGCCATTTGAAACGCGCGTTGAACAAGTTCCGGAATCTTGAGCGTATTCGGCAGGCGCGCCGTCCACTTGCACAACGGTGCGAGCACCGCTTTTTGATCGACCAACTGATTCCCGCCGCCCCGATAGCGGACGGTGAGCCAATCGCTCGGCATGTCGCTGACGAGTGCGACGAGTGGAACGGAAGAATTGAATGCCTCCGCCAGCCCGGAAGTGAATTTGATCGCACCGGGACCGACGGTCGCATCACACACGCCGACGCGCCCGGAGAGCCGCGCGTAACCGTCCGCGGCGTACGCGGCATTGCATTCGTCGCGCATGGGAATGTGGCGGATTTGCGATGCACGCGAATGGATCGCGTCGTAGAGTGGCAGGGTCTGCCCACCTGCCACGCCAAAGACAACCGGAACTCGATAACCGATGAGCATTTCGACGAGAGGATCGCCGCCGTGACGGGTCATATCTGCACCACCATTCGGATCGCGCCGCCTTCGCGCTTGCGAAACGCGTCAAACGCATGGTTGATCTGTTCGAGCGGATAGATGCGCGAGACGAGCCGGCGCGCGTTGACCTTCCCCGCGGCGATCAAGCCGATCAATTCGGGATACGCGTTCGGGCTGGAACGCACGCCGAACACATCCACCTCGTCGAGCGCAAGGCGGTCGGTATTCAACTCCACCGGCTTGTTCCCCGTCATGCCGACCAGTGCGACGCGCCCGCCGCGCTTGACGCCGTTGATGGCGTTCACGACCGCGGCGGGCGTTCCCGCGCACTCGAACGCACAGTCCGCGCCGCGCCCACCGGTCAGGGCGCGAATTCCCTCGACCGTATCCGTCGTCGAAACATCCACCACATCGTCCGCGCCCAGCTCACGTGCGAGATCGAGCCGCGGACCGCGTCCCGCGACAATGACACGAATCGCGCCGGTCGCTTTGGCAAGCTGCAACGTGATCAGACCGACCAACCCCGGTCCGATGACCGCGACCGTATCGCCCGGCTCGACGCGGCAGCGCCGGATGGCATGCAAGCCCAAGGCGCCCTGATTCACGATGACGCCTTCTTCGAAGGAGACCGAATCGGGCAGCTTGTGCAGCAGGCCGGCGGGGCGCGCGGCGTATTCGGCGAATGCGCCCGGCGCGGAATGTCCGTAGAGCTTGTATGCTTTTCCTTTTGTCCGGGCCACTTCGCAGAGGTTGTAGCGACCGCGGCGGCACATCGGACACGCCCCGCAGCCCTTGTGATTCTCCGCGGCCACCCGGTCGCCGACTTGTACCCCGGCCGTGCCTTCTCCCAGCGCGACGACCGTGCCAGCCCATTCGTGCCCTTGAATGAAAGGTAAAGCGGGAGGCCACACGCCGGGATAACCGCCGGACACGATTTTCAGATCGGTCGCGCAGATACCGCACGCGCCGACGCGGACCAGCGCCTCACCCGGCTCGAGTTCGGGCACCGGCACCTGCTCGATGCGAATGTCGTTCCACGCCCGCGTCACCGCTGCGCGCATCGTGGTGGGGATGTTTGCCATTCTGGACTCCAGTCCTAGGATCTTGCCGATCGACGCTCCTTTTCCACCTACCCAGGTTTGTCGGGCGGAGCGCCGCCGCAGGTGAATGTGTCATTCGCGCGCAAATTCAATGTGCGCGCGCTCGACGATATAGTCCGAAACTTGCGTGCGGATTTCTTGCGCCAACTCCAAAGTCGCGGCCTGGGGATTGCCGTACCAGCCCGTCCGCGCGACCTGATGGAAATCGCGCATGATCGGAAAGACATCGCGCTGGCGAAAGACGGCGTGCCCTTCGTCGCCTTCCTCCACCGGGGTCGAATTAGTCGCTTTGCTCACGTCGACAAGCGACGGATCGTACATCATCGCCGCCGCGGTCTCCATGCTGCCCGCGTGCGTGAGCGGCGCGCGCTCACCAAAGAGTTTGTTGGTGATGATATGCCCTTCGGCAATCACGACGCGCAATTTGAACTTGCGTTGAACGCTGTCGCCGGCAAGCCGGAGCGCGGGAGTGTTGCCTTCGTGCCAGTTGACGAACAGGATCTTTTCAACGCCGTGCCGCGCGAGGCAGTCGCAGATATCTTCGACGACCGCGATGAACGTTTGCGGCTGAAGGGTCAGGCTGCCCACCCACGGCATATGGTAGGGGGAAACGCCGACCAGCGGCAGCGGCACGACGACGGTGTCGAGTTTCTGTGCGACGCTCTCGGCGAGCGCGTGCGCGGCAAAGGCGTCCGTGCCGAGGGGCAAATGCGGTCCGTGCTGTTCGACGCTGCCGGGCGCGAGCACGGCGAGCCGCGTGGCTTTAAGCCGCGCCTCTGCTTCCGGCTGGGCCAATCGTTCGAGATACACTTGGGTCATTCAATTCCTCATTCGACAAATATTTCCAGGGTGGAAAGTGGATTCACGCGTGTCGCGGACTAGGCCGTCGCGACGATGATGTCGTCTTGCGGGTAGGGCGTAATGTCACGGCGACCGTTCTCTGTCATCACATACGAGCGCGCCATGAACATGCCAAACGTTCCGTCGAGACTGATCGGCGTGATTTCGATGCTGAACGCGGCGCCGGGCGCGATAGTCTTTTCGTACGGCTGCGCCTTGACCTGGTCGATCGAGATGTAGGGCGGCGCGGTGATGAGGTCGAGTCCGTGCACCATCATCGGGCGGACCTGTCCTCCCGCTTGGCGAAAGTAGGCACCGGCTTTGCCGACATCTTCGAGCGTTTTGCCGACGACGAGTTGTTCTTCCAACGCCTTGAATCCGCCGAGCACGACGTTTTTGAAAAAATCGTTCGCCTCCGGGGTCGGCTTACCGATGGTCACCGGTTGCCCGAGTTTGGCGGAATAGCCCTTGTACAGCGCGACCATTTCGGCAGAGATAATGTCGCCTTCTTTTAGCACGCGCGCGGAGGGACGCGGATTCGGAAAGACCAATCGCGGATCGTGCATGGAGGTCGAGCCGATCATCATCAAATGGACGCGCCCGCCGCCATCCATGATCGCGTGAGTCGCGGCGGCTTCGAGCTGATACTCGTGCACCCCGGGCTTGGCCGTCGCAATGATCGCTTCCAATGCCCTGGTCACCAATTCGCCCGCGCGTTCCATCGCGGCGATTTCCTCGGGACTCTTGAGGTACGTGAGTTCGTGCAGGAGATTAGGGAGAAAGACAAAAGTCGCCTGGGGTAGATTCTTTTCCAGTTCGCGGAACGCCATCAAGCCGATGTACTCGGGTCCGTTGCGATCCGTCGCCGTGATACCGATGCGGCTTTCGCCAAGTCCCAGTTCCTGGATGCGCTGCGCCAGCACCGCGCCGTAATGCCCGTGCTCAGAGCCGCGCACATCGCGAATCGAAACCATCCGGCGCGCCGCTTCGATGTGGCAACCGGCGTGCGGATAGACGAGCGTCGGCTCGCCGACACGCGGGAGCAGCATGTACTGGCACATCCCGCGCTCGTCAATCAATCCCGATGCCCACATGACCGCGCCGCCCATGCTGTAGATATTGGGGCTGCCGGTGAGGATCAGCGCCTCTACATTTTCGCGCGCCATCTTTTCGCGCGCGAGCGCGTGGCGGCGCGCAAATTCAGTCTCGGAAAATTTCTCGTAGGCGGCATCGGAATACCAAGGAGAATTACAGATGTCTTCAAAGTTCGCGGAGCGATCGAGGTTGTACCGTACCTGATTCCAATCGTTCGGCATAAAGCACCTCGGGGTGGATGGGATTACCGATTTTCAGTTTCACCGCTCGACTGAAACGGCATTCAATCGAGCGGTGAAATTCTCGAACGACACAAGCACTCGCTATCGTGTTAGAGCTTGACGATGAGGTCGGTGCGGCCGAGTTCTGTGAATGCCTGGTTCAGGTAGTCCAACTTGATAAAGTTTTTTACGTCCGGCATCGACTTGAGCGTACCTGCCTTGACTGAGGCCTGGAGCAGCGTCTGCATGGCCTTTGGATCAAAGGCCCCGGTCGGGCTCATGATATCAAGGACCGTGTAATAATCGTTAATGAACGACTGGGGAAAGTCATAGTTGCGGGAGATCATCAACTTGACAATCTCGTCCTTGTTCTTGATATCCAGAACATACTCGCGCGCTCTAAAGGTGGCTTTCAAAAAGCTGACCATGGTGCGCTCGTTGTTCTTCAGCCAATTGCCGTGTGCAAAGTAGGCATCTTGAGGAATGGATTCACGTTCGCTGTACAGGATCGACCCACCCGCTTCTTTGATGGGAGTGACGTGCCGGTCCTGCACCGTCGTGCCCGCGATGACCCCGCCGATGACGGCTTTCATGCGTCCATCCGACCCGCCGCTGACCGGCACCCATTGGACATCCTTTTCGGGGTCCAGTCCGAGACGCTTGAGCATTTCTTTGCCGTTCGCCTCATTGCGTGAGCCGACCGCGCCGCCGCTGACGGGTTTGCCTTTGAGGTCCTGAGCCGTCTTGATACCTTTGCCGACCGCGAAAATCCACGGTTCCTTGTCGCGGTAACAGGCAACCATGTAAAGGGCTTCGCCCGCCATGTTCGCCCCGGCGATCAAATCCGAGTCTTGCTGCCCGATCATCAGGCTGCCGCCGATAGCGGCCGGGAAAAGCTGGGATTGGTCGATGATGACGATCTCCTTGTCGTCAATGCCCACTTCCTTAAACCATCCCTTGGCTTGCGCCAGTTCGCTCAGGACGTTGTTTGCCCAGTTGTTGTTGTAGGTGCCCTGAATGATCTTTTTAGTTTCCGCGAGCTTGGGAGCCGCGGTCGCCGGCACGGAGGTTGCAGCCGGTGCTGCCGTGGGCGGGGCTTGTGTGGGGACCGGAGTGGGAGCGGGACTGCAACTCGCCAGGAGCCACGCTGCTCCTGCACTCGCGCCGACACCGGCGCCCCATTTGAGAAACTCACGTCGCGACAACGCGCGGCGCGCATCGTCTTGGCTAGACATCGTGTCCCTTTCCTTCCTTGAAATGGAATCACTCGAATAACGGATCCGCTCCGTCGTTTTGGGGTCGACGATCAACGTCAAAACTCGCGAATCGTCCGGTTCGTCCGATAAAATTTGAGGCGGTCTCATCACCTCCTTGACGCGGCCCATGATGGAAATGCGCTTACACGTTGGGTGTATCACGCCACGGCGCCAACCACGATTCTAATCGCCGCATGAGAGTCACCGCACCGACCGAGAAAAAGACGAGCATCATGATCAATGAAAACATCTGCGCGGTGTTGAACGAGTCCGCGGCGCGCATGACCAGGTATCCGATGCCCTGAGAACTGGCGAGCATTTCCGCGACCAACGTCGTGACAATCGCGCGCGTGATACCGAGGCGCAGGCCTTCGGCGATGAAGGGCATGGTAAAAGGCACAACCACCTTCGTAAAGATTTGGATGCGATTCGCCCCAAAGACCCGCGCGGCACGCACGAGGGAGGCATCGACGGTCTTGACGCCCGCCCACGTGTTCATGATGATCATGAAAACCGCGCCGAGGAAAATCAAAAGGACTTTGGATTCCCACCCAAAACCTATGGCGACGGTAATCAAAGGGAGCAGCGCAAGGCGCGGGGTGGAATAGAGCGCCCACAGGTACGGCCCCAGAATGCGGTCCAATGTCCTGGACGCGCCCAATGCCAACCCTAAGGGAATGCCGACGATTACAGAGATCGCAAACCCGACGACAAAGTTGGTAAAGGTGAATGACAGGTTGCGCGCCAATAGCCCGCTCTGCACCAATTTCGCCGTCTCGGTGACGATTTCGCTGACAGGTGGCAACAACAGATGGCTGACCGCCCCCGACCGGGCGACCACTTCCCAAATGCTGAAGAAAATGGAAAGGTTGATCACAAAAGTGATGGCGTTCCCATACCGCAGCCAAAAGCCTTCCCAGCCGATCGGGCGTGTGATCGGGCGGCGGCGGGCGACGTGTTCGCTCGTCCCAGTTCCGCCGAGCGTGTTCAGATTTATTACCGCCATGGGTCCTCTCCTCGCTATTCGCCGGGCACCTGCTCGGCTTTCATCTCGGCAAGCTGCTCGCCGCGCAATAACAGCCAGATTCGCTCGCGCAGCTCTAGATAGCGCGGCAGTCCGCGGATCTCCGGCGTGCGCGGTCGTGGCAAGTCCACGTCGAGGATTTCTTTGATCCGACCGGGACCGGCGGTCATCACGACGATTCGATCCCCCATCGTGATGGCTTCGTCGATGCTGTGCGTGACGAAGATGACGGTCTGCCGCGTTTGGGCGAGAATCTTGGCGAACTCGGTCTGCATCATCTCGCGCGTGAGCGCGTCCAGCGCGCCGAACGGCTCGTCGAGCAAAAGCACCGCCGGCTCGGTGGCGAGCGCGCGCGCCAGGCCGACGCGCTGGCGCATGCCGCCGGACAACTCGTGCGGCAGGGCGCGCTCGAA
>JBLMXX010000441.1:0-3435 GCA_050257995.1 Acidobacteriota bacterium
CAAGTACATGTGGTCCCAATTGCGCGCACTCTGGACCTTTTCGACTCTCTATAACAAGGTTGAGAGGCGGAAGGAATGGCTTGACGTAGCGGAGCATATCTATGATTTCGTCAGGAAATACGGCAGGGACGCCGAGGGCAATTGGGTTTATGTGCTCTCAAAGGAAGGCAAGCCGCTCCAAGGGGCGATCAGCATCTATACCGATGGTTTTGCCATTTATGGTTTGACAGAGTTTGCGCGCGCGTCCGGCAATGTGGAAGCGATTTCCATTGCCCGCGAGACCTTTGTCCGGGTCCAGAATAGATTGCATTGCGGGGGGTCATATTCGACGGCGCCCCATCCGATCCCTGCCGGGTTCAAAGCGCATGGGGTCGCAATGTCTTTTGCACTGTTCTTTTTCGAGCTCGGCAGTTATCTGAACGATCCGGAAATCATCCAGGCGGGTCTCGCTCAGGCCGAGCAGGTGATGACGCTATTCTTATGCCCCGAACGCCAGAGGCTCTATGAATTCGCGACGCTAGAGGACAGAGTGATCGACAAGCCACCGGGTCGAACTGTCGTGCCGGGGCACGCCCTGGAATCCATGTGGTTCATGATCCACATCTACCGCCAGGTCGGAAAGCCGGAGTATATCCGACGAGCGATTGACGCCATCCGATGGCATATCGAATATGGCTGGGACACGGAATTCGGAGGAATTGTCTTGGCACGGGACGCGCAAGCCTCGCGTTGGGAAAAGATCGCCGATACCAAGATTTGGTGGCCGCACACGGAAGCGCTCTATGCCTTGTTGCTTGCATACTCGATATCGAAAGAGGAATGGTTCCTGGACTGGTTCGTGCGAGTACACAATTATACCTTTGGACATTACCCGGTCCCCCAGTACGGCGAGTGGGTCCAAAATCTCGATAGGCAGGGGCACCGACTCGACGCAACCATTGGTTTGCCGGTCAAAGACCCTTTTCACCTTGCGCGGTCGCTTGTCTATACGAGTGGCTTGTTGGCGCAATTAGCCGGCTGTAAAAACACAGATTAGACCCTTCCATTGAAAGGAGGTGTTGGCAGAGGGATTATCGAATTCACCGATTTCGATTTCGCAAACTATTGACGGTAAGAATCTCAAGGATGAGGAAAAGATGATTCACAACAAACATTCCATTTTACGGTGGGTCCTGGTGCTAGGGACCATGCTGACCCTCGTGTTCGTTTTCTCCGCCTGCGCTCAGGCACCGGCGCCAACTCCGGTACCGCAGCCGACGGCAGTGCCGGCGCAACCGACGGCGGTGCCCGCGACCAAGGCTCCGGAAGCCACGAAGGCACCGGCGGCGACGACCGCTCCTACGACCGCTCCGGCGGCGACAACTGCCCCTACGACGGCGCCAACGGCGGCACCTGCCGCCAAGTACAATGAAGCCCCCATGTTGGCCGACCAGGTCAAAGCGGGCAAACTGCCTGCGCTTGCCCAGCGTTTGCCGGACAATCCAGCTGTTGTCGAAGCGGCTGAAATTGGGAAATATGGCGGCATTTGGCGGCGCGGGATCCTCGGTCCATCTGACTTTAATGGTATTGCCCGCGTCATCGACGATGCGCTCGTCATTTTCTCGCCCGATGGTGGGTCGATTGTTATGAAGTACGCTGAGAGTGTCACCTCGTCACCCGATTTCAAGACGTGGACCGTGAAATTGCGGAAGGGCAGCAAGTGGTCGAATGGCGACCCATTCACGACAGACGATATCGTGTTCTGGTACAAAGATGTTTTGCAGAACAAGGACTTGACTCCAGCGCCTCCTTCCTGGATGCAGAACAAGGATAAATCCATCGTCGGACTCACTAAGGTCGACGATGTGACGGTCCAGTGGGTCTTTGCAGACGCGCACACGACGCTCCCGCTTGAACTCGCCAATGCCGATTATGGCGACAAGAACGTTCCTTGCTTCCTGCCCAGCAAGTTCCTCAAGCAGTTCCACGCGTCCTATGCAGACAAGGCAGCCCTCGACAAGATGGTGGCGGATGCCAAGCTCAAGACGTGGGCAGAATTGTTCCTGCTCAAGATCAGCCCCTACGACACGCCCGAGCGCCCCGGCATGGCGGCGTGGGTCGCGGCTCCGGGCAGCCGGATCAGCGATCCAATCTTCAAGATGGTCCGCAACCCGTACTATGTCGTCGTGGACAAGGCAGGCAATCAACTGCCGTACCTTGACGAAGTGGACCTCAAGTTCTTCTCGGATGCGAATTCGCTGAATCTTGCCGCGATCGCCGGTGAGTTGGACCAGCAAGAGCGCCAGATCCAGTTGGCGAACTTCCCGGTGCTCAAAGAGACCTCGCAGAAGAACGGCAAGTACAATGTTTACCTCTGGCAGAGTCCGGGCGGTGGAGATGCGGACATTACCCTCAACCAGACGTACGCCAAGGACCCCGATCTCGGCAAGTTAATGGGGAATAAGGATTTCCGCATCGCCCTGTCATATGCCATTAACCGCAAGCAGATTCAGGAATCCTCGTTCCTGGGTACCGGCGTGATCATGCAGCCCGTCGCCAAGAAAGGTCATCCGTACTATCCCGGCGATGACTATGCGACCAAGTACACCGAATACAATACGACTCTTGCCAATCAAATGCTCGACAAGCTCGGCATTGATAAAAAGGGCGCGGACGGCTTCCGCCAGTACCCCAGCGGCAAGCAGGTGACGTTGGAAATCTCGTCCGCCAACGTTCTCGCCTCGAACCCCGACATTGCGCAGTTGATCGCCAAGGACTGGCAAAAAGTCGGCATCAATGCGACGGTCCAGATTCGCGAGCGCGCGCTGCATTTCTCTCTGCGCGAATCGAATGACCTGCAGGCCGAAATCTGGAACCAGGATACCGCGGGCTTTCCGTTCACCGGCGCGACCAAGTACGACGTCCGCAGCGGCATCTACAGCAATATCACCTACGGTCCGTTGTGGTACAACTGGTACAAGACGAGCGGTAAGGAAGGCGTGGAACCGCCCGACTATATCAAACAGCTGGTCCAGTTGGTGGATCACGCCAAGACGGTGGGAGCCGCGGACCAGGCCAAGGACGCCCAGCAGATCTTTAAGATCTGGGTGGACAATATGGTCGAGATCGGTACTGTAGGCTTGACCGCGGTTGACCAGGGTGTCGTCGTAGTCAATTCGAAAATGGGGAATGTTCCCCAAAATCTGACCAAGGACTGGCCGCTGCGCACGCCGGGCAACGGTCGCCCTGAGACGTGGTTCTATAAGTAAAAAGCGGCACGTTTAGATCGGTACACGAATCGCAGTGGAGCGCGGGAGCAGGGGAGTCTGTACCCTCTGCTCCCCAGCCCCCTGCCGGATATGGGAGATTTTATGCTCCGATTCATCATCCAGCGTCTATTGCTTCTGCCCGTCCTGCTCGTGCTCTTTTCGGCCATCGTCTTTTGGCTGGTGCAAG
>JBLMXX010000442.1:0-8387 GCA_050257995.1 Acidobacteriota bacterium
TTCGCGGCGCTGGACGAATGGATCGAAAGGGTGTTCGGACGCAAATGGTCGCTGGCGTATCGCGCGAACAAGGAGTGGTACGAGCGCCCGATCTACTACAAGGGCAACCGTTTTTCCGTCACAGGTCCCGAGGCGGAGGTGCGGATGCCGGGCTATACGCATCAATTCGATTACGAACTCGAATTCGGCATCTTTATTGGGAGGCAAGGCGTAAACATTTCAAAACAAAGCGCCCGCGAGCACATCGGCGGATACACGATCCTGAACGATTTCTCCGCGCGTGACATTCAAATGCGCGAGACGGACGGGCGCCTCGGACCGGCCAAGGGCAAGGATTTCGACACGGGCAATGCCATGGGCCCGTGCCTCGTCACTCCGGACGAAATCCCCGATCCCTATCACCTGGCGATGTGCGCGCGGGTGAACAAGGCCGAATGGTCGCGCGGGACGACCGCCGACATGCACTGGACGTTCGAGGAGATGATCGCTTACATATCGCAATCGGAAACGCTCTATCCGGGTGAGTTCATCGGTGCGGGCACGTGCTCCGGCGCGCAGGGCCGCGGCTGCGGATTGGAAATGGGCAAATTCCTCCAGCCGGGTGATGTCGTCGAATTGGAGGTCGAAAGCATCGGCGTGTTGCGTAACCGCGTTGTGCTCTCTTAATGCATCCCATTTGACCGCCCGGTCATCTACCGAGCGCCCCACAGCCGCACCGTGCCGTCCGTCGACGCGGATGCGATCCGCGTACCATCCGGCGAAAAGGCAATGCCGGACACGGAATCAACATGACCGGAAAGAGGTGCCAGTCCCGTCCCGGTCGCCGTTTGCCACAATTGGATGCGCTTGCCCTCCTGTGCCGATGCAACCAGCTTGCCATCACATTGCATACGGTGTCTCCCGATGGTCCCTGATAACAAAAAACACCTGCCGCCAACGCGAATTCGCGTCACACTTGCCCTCCCACTCCGCTGCGCTGCGGGGACTGTCGTGGCGGTAACGCAAGTGCCAGGGAACGACAGGTGTTTTATTTTCGCAACGCCAGCGTCAATCCGGGCGTAAGGTGTCCCGTGCGCGTTCATCTCGACGCTCCTTTGGAGACAAGCCACAAAGAAACCCGAACACAGGGACAATACTCAACTAACTTGCTGTTCTCATGATACCTCGCTTGGCTGGGAAAGCCAAAGTTAGGCGGGCTTCTAGCCGCGCCGGCGGTTCGCAGACGAAAATAAGAACTTTCTCATCTTTCTCTCAATTTCATCTCATTCCCTCATTGTAAAATGACTGCCCAGAGCGTCCCTCGATTTAACTGAATCAACCCCCAATGTCTTCATGATCGGAGATGTTGAAAAGGAGGCAGTGATGATTGCTGTTTCAAAGAAGACCGTATTGCAAGTGGGGATAGGGGTTGGCGTCCTTGCCGGAGCGATAGCGACCATATTCTTTTTCTATCCCCGTGCGAGCGCCTCCGCCATTCAAACCCCAATCCCGGTCGTATCCAAGCCCGCGGCGGTTGAGCTACCCTCCCCGGCGCCTACTGCCGTGCCGGCTCTTCCCGCTCGCGCCGGGACCCTCGTCATTGCGAAAACGGCGGGCAACCTCGTTTCCGCCAATCAGGCCACGCTTGCATTTCAAACTTCCGGGCGTATCCGCCAAATCCAGGTGAAAGAAGGGCAGCGCGTGCAAGCGGGCGATGTGATCGCCACGCTGGATAACACGGCGCTGGACGCGCAGATAGTTCAAGCGCAAGCCAACCTCGATTCGGCACAGGCGAATCTGGTCAAAGTCAAAGCCGGTCCGACCGAGGACGATTTGCTCATCGCCAAATTCGCAATCGATCGCGCTAAAGCCGCCGTCGACCAAGCGCAAGCCGCTTACGACAAGATCGGCGGTGCTTCGAATCCCAAGATTTCTGAAACGGCCCAGTCACTGGCTTTGCAGCAGGCGTACAACGCCTATCAGACCGCGCTCGCGCAATACGATCTAACCGTCAAGCATCCTACGGACGCGGAGTTGAAAGCCGCTCAGGCCGCGGTCGCCGTCGCCCAAGCCGCCCTCGAAACCGCCAGGCAAAACGCCGCCAACGCCCGCATCACGGCTCCCTTCGATGGAACCGTTGTGTGGATCGGCGCGAAACCCGGCGAGTCGGCCGTGTCCGGCACGCCGGAAATCACCCTCGCCGATTTACCGCACATGCAAGTCCAGGTCAATGCCGATCAGATTTCCAGCGCGGCGATCCAGGTGGGTCAGGCGGTCTCTGTCACCGTGGATGCTCTGCCCGGCAAAACGTTGGCGGGGCACGTTTCCAAAATCGGATTGCTCGCGACCAGCACCGGCAACCTTGTCTCCACCCTGGTGACGATCGACATCGATGCGGCGAATGTGCCCATCTATCCAGGGCTGAGCGCGACGGTCGAATTTCAGGGAGGCGCGCAGTGAACCTTCCGAATCTCTCCATCCGCCAACCGGTTTTCATTTTGATGATCATGCTCTCGCTGGTCGTCGTGGGATACATTGGGTATACGCACTTGCCGGTGGACCTGTTCCCCAGCACCTCCAACCCGACGGTCTCGGTATCGACCTCGTTTCCCGGCGCGGGACCGACCGAAGTGCAAGAGCAGATCACTCTGCCGCTCGAACAGGCCATCAGCACGTTGAATGGAGTGACCAACCTAAGTTCCACCTCGCGCGAAAACATTTCCCAGATCATCGTTCAATTCACGCTCGAGTCCGATCCCAAGGACTCGTTCAACAACGTCCGCGAGCGCGTCGCCACCGTGCAGCGCAGTTTGCCCACGGGCGCGAGCGTTCCGACGGTCTCGCAATTCGATCTCTCCTCCGTACCCATCCTCACGTTCTCCATTGCCGACCAGTCGGGCAAGCTGAAATCCTACGAGTTGCGCAACCTCGTCTTGAACGAGATCCAGCCCCGCTTTGAGCGACTGGACGGCGTTGCGGATGTGACAGTGAACGGCGGCCAGGATCGCGAGATCGACGTGAATTTGAATCTCGATGCGTTGCGGACGTACCATATCACCTCCCAACAGGTCAGCGCGGCGATTCGCAACGAAAACGTAAGCGTGCCCGGCGGGACGATCACTCAGGGCGGAAAAGATTTGCTTCTCCGCATTCCCGGACAATTCACCGCCCCTGCCGACATTGGTCGCCTGGCGGTCGCTTCCGCGCGCGGCACGACGCTGCGGATTAGCGACATTGGCGTGGTCACCGACACGGTCGCCGCTCCGCAATCGTACAGCCGGTTGAATGGCAAGGACAGCATTTCGGTCCAGGTGCGCAAACAGTCCGGCACGAACACGGTGAGCGTCGCCCAGGGCGTGCGGGCGGAGATCGCCAAAGTCAAGCATGATTATCCCGGCTTGAGCGTCGTCACCTCGAATGACCAATCGGACTTTATCCAAAAGTCGATCGAGGATTCCCTCACCGATCTGATCATCGGCGGTATCTTTGCCTCGCTGGTCGTCCTCTTGTTCTTCCGCGATCTGCGCAACACGCTGGTCACGATTGCGGGTTTGCCCGTCATCATGATCGGCACGTTTGCGGCGATGAGCGCGTTCGGCTTGTCGTTGAATATGATGACGCTGCTCGCGTTGTCGCTCGCCGTCGGGCTGGTGATCGACGATGCGATCGTCGTGCGCGAAAATATCTTTCGCCACATGGAAGCCGGAGAATCGCCGAAGGAAGCGTCGGCGCACGGCACGAATGAAGTCGCGCTCTCCGTCGTGGCCATGACGTTGACCATCATCTCGGTGTTCTTCCCCATCGCCTTCACCACCGGCGCGATCGGCCGGTTCTACCGCGAGTTCGGCATCGCCGTGACGGCGGCGGTCCTCATCTCGCTGTTCGAAGCGTTCACGTTTGCGCCGATGCTTTCGGCGTACCTGTTCAAGCAGCGCAAGCCGGCGCCGGGTCACACGGCGGAAGAAGGCGTGACGAAATTGGGCTGGCTGGACCGCGGCTATCGACGCGTGCTCGGTTGGACGCTCGCGCACATGCGCGCCACGGCGGCGTTTGGGTTGGCGATGCTGGCGCTCGTCGTGATCGTCACTCCGCGCATGGAACTCTCGTTCCTGCCGCGCATCGAAAACGGGAACTTTCAAGCCGGTCTGCAAATGCCGACGGGCACCACGCTCGACGTCACCGATACTCAAGCGCGCAAGATCGAAGCCTCGCTGCTGGCGGTCCCGGGCGTTCAAACCGTGATCACGAATGTCGGCGGCAACGGCACGCCCGAACGCGCCAGTTTCAACGTTCAACTGACCGATTTTAACGCGCTGCGCGATATCGAGGCCCAGGTTCGCAAGAAACTGGCGGGCGTGCCGGGCTTGAGCTTCAACTTTCAAGGCGGGTTTGGCGGCGGCGGAACGGGCGTGGGCAATCGCCAGATCCAGATCAACCTTCTCTCGTACGGGTCCTTCGACGAATTGTCCCAGGTGGCGCAGGATGTCGCCGACGCCGTCAGCACGGTTCCCGGCATCGCCGATGTCGCGTTGAGCACCGAGCCCGGCAAGCCCGAAGTGCGCATCCAGGTGGACCGCACGCGCGCCGCGCTCTATGGTCTGAACACGTCGGCGATGGGCTCTACCGTCAGCGCCCTGGTGAATGGCGACATCGCCTCGCGTTTCCAGGACCCCGGCAGGGAAGCCAACATCGTCGTGCGCCTGCGCCCCGAAGACCGTTCGCGCGTGGCCGATATTCTTTCGCTGACGGTTGCATCGTCCAATGGGCAGCCCATTCCGCTGGGCGATATCGCCACACTCACGAATAGTTCCGGCCCATCGGTCATCACGCGCTTGAATCAGCAGACCGAAATCTCCGTCGGCGCGAATACGCTCGGGCGTTCGCAAGCGCAGGTGGTCGCCGCGATCCGGGCGAAACTGGCGCAGGTCAAAATGCCCTCCGGCGTCACCGTGCAATTCGGCGGACAGGTCCAGCAGACGCAGGATTCACTGGCGACGCTCATCTTTTCTTTAACGCTGTCGGTCATCTTCATGTACATGGTGCTGGCGTCGCAATTCGGGTCGCTCACGCAGCCGGTGGTGCTCATGCTGGCGCTCCCCCTCGCGATCATCGGCGCGTTTGCGGCGCTGCTGCTCACGCACACCGGTGCGGACATGACGGCGGTCATCGGATTGATCTTGCTGATGGGGCTGGCAGTCAAGAACTCTATTCTGTTGGTCGACTTTACCAACCGGCTGCGCGCCGGAGGCATGAGCCGTCAAGAGGCTTTGCTGACGGCGGCTCCCGTGCGCTTGCGCCCCGTGCTGATGACGACCCTTTCGCTGATCCTCGGCATGCTGCCCGTCGCGTTGGGGTTGGGCGCGGGCGGCAGTTTCCGCGCGCCGATGGCGATTGCGGTGATCGGCGGCTTGGTCACCTCGACGTTGTTGACGCTCTTGATCGTGCCGGCGGCGTACAGCATCCTCGATATCGCCATGACGCGCCTGGGTCATTGGCGAGCCAGTCAGGCCCCGGAAGCGGCGCCGGTGTCGGTCGCCGTCGGCAAGTAAAGCTTGCAGCAAGCCGGATACCTTTCGCCGGTCTCGCTTGATCGCCCGGCGGCGGTTTCGCGCGAAAGGTGTCTAGGCTTTGAATAAATGAGGAGGTAAATGGCTCGTCATCCAACACCGCAAGGATCCAATTGGGTCCGTGCGCTCCAGAAATTCGCCGTGTCCGGTTTTGTCATCTGCTCGTTCATGGCATACGCCGTCCACGAACATTTCACAACTTCCAACCGCGCGCTGGACAGCGTCGCGCCGTCGCCCACCGAACCTGTGGCTCAGGTGGTGCCGGATGTCCCGACAACCGGCTCGGCGGCGCGCCCTACGGTCACGCGACCTCCCGCGCGTCAGGCACCTGCCCCAACCTCTGTTCCAAAGACGGCGAATGGGCAGTATAAAGATGGGACTTTTACGGGTCCCTCGGTCAATGCGATGTGGGGCTTGGTGCGAGTGCAAGCCGTCGTCCAGGGCGGCCAACTCAAAAACGTCCAGGTATTGGATTATCCCAGCGATCGCAGGACGTCGCAGCGCATCAATCAACAAGTGCTTCCCTGGCTTCAAACCGAAGTGATTCAGGCGCAAAGCGCCAACGTCGATATTATTTCCGGCGCGACCCTGACGAGCCAAGCCTATATGCGTTCGCTCCAAGTCGCGCTGAACAACGCCAAGAACTGACAGTGAAAGAAACACGTCTTCTCATGGGCATGCCCATCACGGTTGAAATTGTCGACGCCAGCGCGAGCCACGCAGCGATCGATGCGGTATACGATTATTTTGAATATATCGACGCGACCTTTAGCACCTATAAAGAAGACAGCGAGATCTCGCGTATCAACCGGCGCGAGATCGGGCCGGCAGAATTTAGCGCCGACATGCGGACGGTGCTCGCGCTCTCCGAATTGACGCGGCAGGAGACCGGCGGCTATTTCGATATTGCGCGCAATGGCATCAATGATCCGTCCGGTCTCGTCAAGGGGTGGGCGATTGACCAAGCCGCCGAAATTTTGCGGCAGAAAGGATTCAGGAATTTCTACGTCGACGCAGGCGGAGACATTCAAGCGGTGGGGAAAAATGGGCGGGGGCAGGATTGGCGCGTGGGCATTCGAAATCCCTTCGACATCGCCGGGATCGTCAAGGTGATCGCCATCAGCGATCGAGGCGTGGCAACCTCCGGGACGTATATTCGGGGACAACATATTTATAACCCGCAAGGTGCCGCGCCGCTTGATACGGACATTGTGAGCCTGACCGTGATCGGTCCCGATGTATACGAGGCAGACCGCTTTGCCACCGCAGCTTTTGCGATGGGACACGCAGGAATCTTTTTTATCGAGAACTTGGAAGATTTCGAGGGTTATATGATCGATCAGTCCCGTCAAGGCACGTTCACCAGAAATTTTGAAAAATATGTCTGCCATGCTTGATTTCGTCGATAACGTGTTGAACCGGATTACACTGTACCGGTTGATGCTGTACTATCTGATCTGGCTCCTTGGCGTTGCCATCGCGCTTTCGGCGGTAGGCCTCTTGAGCTATGATCCGTTCGCCGTGCTGCTTTCGGTTGGTATTTTGCTGGCCGTATGCTCGATCACCAATTGGATTTTCTCAAAAACATTTCACGTTCCTGCCAATGCTGAATCGACCTATATCTCCGCGCTGATTCTCGCCTTGATCATTAGCCCGTTATCCTCGCTCAACGATGTTGGATTTCTGGTCTGGGCGGGCATCTGGGCGATGGCATCCAAATACATTGTCGCGATCCACCACCGGCACATTTTCAACCCGGTGGCATTCGCGGTCGCGTTGACGTATCTCATGATCAACCAATCGGCCAGTTGGTGGATCGGCAGCGCGCCGCTGTTGCCCTTTGTCCTGTTGGGCGGTCTTCTCGTCGTGCGCAAAGTCCAGCGCGGCCGCCTGGTCACCGGCTTTCTCGTGACCTCGGTCTTGACGATCCTACTGGCTGAAATCTTGACGGGCGGCGATTGGATCACGACGCTGGGGAGAACGGCCGTCTATTCGCCGCTGTTCTTTTTTGCCTTTGTCATTCTCACCGAGCCGCTGACCACGCCCGCGACCGCGCGCTTGCAGATCCTGTACGGCGCGCTCGTCGGTTTTCTGTTCTCACCCGAAATCCACCTGGGCGCATTTTCCACGACGCCCGAGATCGCGATCCTGGTGGGCAATATTTTTTCATACTGCGTCAGCCCGCAGAAATCGTTGATCCTCAAGCTGGTCCGCAAGGTGCCGCTCACCTCCGATATTTACGATTTTACTTTTGCGCCCAGCCAAAAATTCGCCTTTGCGCCCGGACAATACATGGAATGGACGCTGGGACATGCCGACCCTGACAGTCGGGGCAATCGGAGATATTTTACGATTGCCTCTTCTCCGACGGAAAACCATTTGAAACTCGGCGTCAGGTTCCACCAGAATGCGAGCACTTTCAAACGCGCACTGCTGTCTCTGGGTCCGCAAGATGAAATCGTGGCGACGCATATAGCGGGTGATTTTGTGCTGCCCTCCGACCCAAAACAGAAATGCGTTTTTATCGCGGGTGGCATCGGCATCACGCCTTTCCGCAGCATGATCAGATATCTGATCGACACCCGCCAGCCGCGTCCCATCGTCCTGTTCTATGTGAACCGGCTGGCCGGCGACCTGGTGTATTTGGATGTTTTCGAGCGGGCGAAAAAGGAACTGGGCCTCCAAACGATCTATGTGCTCACCGACCCGCGGGGCGTGCCCGCCTTATGGAGAGGCAAGACCGGTCCGCTGACCGCGCAGATCATTCAAACCGAGGTCCCCGACTATCAAGACTGTTCCTTTTATGTTTCCGGGCCCAAGGGAATGGTGGATACATTTACT
>JBLMXX010000443.1:0-5128 GCA_050257995.1 Acidobacteriota bacterium
CTCCGTGTGCCGAACGGGACAACACCGCCGCCGTGAGCCGCATCCACTGATCGACATCCAGCGTCACCTGGTGAAACTGATGCCGGATCATGCGCTGCTCCACTGCCGGCAGTTCAAACTCTTCCATTAAGGATTCTACAAAATAGCGGTATCCTTTTTCGGTGGGTATCCGCCCTGCCGAGGTATGCGGGTGCGTCAAAAAGCCCTGCTGTTCCAGTTCTGCCAGTTCGTTACGAATGGTGGCAGAACTTACGCCAAAGCCACGCCGCCGGAGGGTCTCGGACCCTACCGGTACGGCGCTTTCCACATACTCCTTAACGACAATGGCAAGAACTTTCTCTTGTCTTTTAGTCAGGTCTGCCATAGGATGAGACACTTTGTTGAGTTAGCACTCTCAACCATAGAGTGCTAACATTCTAGCACCAAATAAACGCCTTGTCAAGGTGCCATAATCCCACTCTCGTCGCACAGGAGCAAAGATTGGCTCACCCAGGTCTCGAGCCGTTTTCCAATGCCTCCAACGGCATTCCACGAAAACCTTCCTGGGTGCTAGGCCGGACTGCCCGCACAACAACCTCTATAACGAGATTCCGACTATATCAATATCGTAAGAAAGCCAAGTTATGGTTCAAGAGTGACGACAACCACTTCCCCAAGACGGATCTGCAAATCGCGGGCGGCGCTACCATTCCTGACCGCAATTTCAATATGTCCAGTCGAGCCGACAAGTGCCAGGACTTGACCGATGGCAACTTCCGAATACGTCTGCTTCAAGCCCGGAATGCGATGCCCTCGGACGTTAAAGACTATCTTGGAATGGTCCATGCCTCGTACCAGTTCATCCTGAATATTCGTCACGAGAGTGCCAAAATGGTCAATATGAATTACCCGCCCATATATGGAATCTCGCACTCGGACCGCATGGCCACCTGATGTATTCCACTGCCAATCCCTAATGGGCTCACCCAATGCTTCCAGAGGCAGCCCGAGGGAAAGGTGCGCAGCACAGGGTGCGAAAATGTCACGCCCGTGAAAGGTATGGGACACGCTTGGCAACCAATATTCCGGCTTGTTGAGGTGAACCATTTTGGATACCAACCTGGCCGAGCCCAGCAGAGAGGATACGAATCGCAGCAGGTCAGTTCGGCCAGGAAAATCGCCATAGTCCGGTGCGACATAACCGTGCTGGCCGAAAATTGCCAGGGGCAATATACCATTGTCGGGAGCGATGTAGGTCGTTTCGCCCATCTGAACGGCAATGGGGCGTCGCGTACTGCCCACACCCGGGTCGATCACTAGGACATGAATCGCGTTCGCCGGAAAGTACCTCGCGCTGGCCGCAAAAAGAAATGCGCCCTGTTCGATGCTCTGCGGCGCGATCTCGTGCGTGATATCTACGATGGTGGCCTGTGGGTTGATGCGGAGTATGACGCCTTTCATTGTCCCCACATAGCCATCCCCTGTCCCAAAATCAGTCGTCAGGGTGATGATGCGATTCATCCGACCTCCCGTTTTCCAGCACAAGTGATTTCACTCTCGACATATTACACCTTTCTGAGTATAATCCGCCGCAATTCGGCTGTCAACGCGAGGGCGATACCCTGGAAGCCGGATCGGGTTATAACATACAATCCACGATAATGAGGAATCCTGATGCTCAAGACTCTGGTCATCTTGAACCCGATCTCCGGTAATGGCGCCGGTGAGAACCTATGGCCCGCCATAGACTCTGCGTTGCGCCAGGGCGGACTGGAATTCGAAATGTCACGTACGACCGCGCCGCGCGCAGGCATTGCCATCGCCGAACAAGCCAAACGCGAAGGCTATGACCTTTTGATTGCCATCGGCGGCGACGGAACAGTAAATGAGGTGGCGAATGGGTTGTTGAGAGCTGCCGCCGGAGAGACTGCCGGTACTCTGGGCGTCATTCCGGTCGGATCGGGAAATGATTTCACCAAAATATTATCGTCGAATCAGGGCTGGGAGGAAGGCGTCCGTCGTATCCTGTCCGGGCAGACCCGGGTAATCGATGTTGGCAAAATCATCGGCGACAAACCGGCTCCCGGGTACGCCAGCGAGGTCCACTATTTCGTGAATGGGCTCGACGCCGGCTTTGGCGCTCTGGTCGCCCAGCATGCGCACGAGGTGCCCTTCTTAAAGGGCACGACCATGTACCTGGCGGCGGTCCTCAAGACGCTCTGGAGTTTTTCCATTCCCCATTTACGAATCGAGTTGGATGCCGATCCCATCGAGCAGGAAAGCACGATGATCGCTTTTGGCAACGGGCGCTGTATCGGCGGGGGATTTTGGATTACGCCAACCGCTTCCGCGGACGATGGATTATTGGACGTTATGATAGCCGATGGACTTGGTCGCCTGGGAATTCTCTCCTTACTGCCCAAAGTGATGAAAGGCACACACGTCGGCGACCCCCGGGTCAAGTTCCTGCAGGCGTCGCACATTTTGATCGAATCGCCCGACCCGCTCACCGTCGAAGCGGATGGTGAAATCCCTTACATCGGCGCTCACCACCTGGAAATCGAGTTATTGCCCAAAAGGTTGTGCGTGGTTGGCTAAACGGTCTCCGATGGCTGTTAACCTCCACTGCCCGGCCAAACTCGCGCCGAGACCTGTCACATGCTGAGCTACCTTATTGTCACGCTTGCCGGATACCTGCTCGGCTCCGTTCCCTCCGGCGTTATCTTATCGCGCGTTTTCGCCAGGCGGGACGTGCGCCAAGTTGGCAGCCGACACACGGGGACGTTGAATACGGTCCGCGCCGCCGGGATCGGTGCCGGGGTGTTTGCCTTCCTGGCGGACACGGGCAAAGCGATCGTGGCGATCGAACTGGCACGCGTGGTGACCGGCAGCGAATGGGGGATGGTCATGGCCGGGGTCGCGGCCGTCGTCGGGCACTGTTGGCCCCTCTACACAGGCCTGCACGGCGGGATGGGGCTCGCCACAGCGGGGGCAGCCCTTTTCGTACTGGATACTCCGCTGCTTTTTGTGCTGATTGCTCTCTGGTTTCCCCTCAAGTATCTCCTCAAGCGATCTTCGCGCGCTTCAATGGGGGTGGCTCTCCTGCTGCCTGTCGGTCTCCTCGTCACCCGTGCCGATCCGCCAATGCTCGCGTTCGGCATTGGCGCGGGCGCCGTTCTCTTCTACCGCCACCTGAAAAGCCACGGGTAGGGTTCGGGCAGGATTTAGCGAATTCTTTATACCATCTGCTTGACATTCTGCTACAATGCTATCCGTTATCGTACGTATTGCACCTATCCTTTGATATTTCTGAGATTACTTTGAACATGATTGAAAACCTTATGCATCCTGCCATCAAGGAACCTGAAGTGTCAGTTGATCCATTTTACTTTCGGCGCGTCATGCGCCGACTCGCCACGGGCGTCACCGTGATTACGGTGCGCGATGGGAACACCGATCATGGGATGACAGCAAACACATTTACTTCTGTTTCGCTCACTCCGACACTTGTATTGGTCAGCGTCATGAAAGACAGCATGACCCACCGCCTCCTTGAAGGAGCTGGGAGCTTTGGTGTGAACATCCTCAGTGCGGCTCAGCGTGGGCTGGCAGAGCGATTTGCCCATCAAGCCCCCATGCCGCCTGATCCTTTTGCAGATATCCCTTTCCACGTTGAAAAAACGGGGGCTGCCATCTTTGACGATTGCATTGCGTATGTCGACTGCCGGGTGGTCGCCGCACACGATGCGGGAGACCACACTCTGTTTATTGGAGAGGTGCTGGACCTTGGGTTCGGCAATGCCAAAGATGCACAACCGCTTCTCTGGCTCGACGGCAAATACACCACGCTAGACAACAAATAACACACCAACCTGAATTCTAACTCATGTCCATACTCTTGATCTTTTTCGACGGCTGGGGACTGGGTCCGGACGATGAGAAGATCAATCCATTTCTTTCCGTCCCAATGCCGGTGCTCCGCTCTCTCCTAGGTGGGACGATGCCCGTAGGTGGCAATGGTCATTTGAATTTCAACCAGGCATCCCTGGTCCCCACCGATGCAACCCTGGGCGTTCCCGGATTGCCTCAGAGCGCAACCGGTCAGTCCACTCTTTTTACAGGCGTGAATGCCGCCCGCGCGATTGGCGAACATCTCGGTCCCTACCCGAATGCAGCGCTGAGGAAAATCCTTGCTACGGATAACCTGTTTCAGCGCCTGATGGCCGCCAATTGCCGTGTAGCGTTTGCCAACGCCTACCCGCCCATTTTCTTTGAGCGGCTCGCACGCAATTCGGCGCGCCGCTCGGCAACCTCATACGCCGCGTACGCCGCCGGAGTACCCTATCGAACCATCGACGATTTGCGCGTCGGGCAGGCCGTGAGCGCGTTTGTGACCAATGATCGTTGGATTGCCTCGGGCGCGGATGTCCCGCGCCTGACGGCACGGCAAGCAGGGCGAAATCTTGCCCGCCTTGCCCGTGACCATGATTTCACCCTGTTTGAGTATTTTCTGACCGATGCCGCCGGTCACAAAGGCAGAGCGGATTTCACTGCGTTTGTCCTGACGGAAGTGGACGAATTGCTGGCGGGGGTTCTCGACGAATTCGATCTTTCCACTTTTCTTCTAATCACAACCAGCGACCACGGCAACGTCGAAGATATTTCATCCAAAGGACACACCCTCAATCCGGTGCCGACAATTATCGCCGGAAGAGGGCGGGAAGAAATCGCTCCCCGCATTCATTCGCTTATGGACATCACGCCTGCCTTGGTCGATTACCTTACGCGCAAATAAAAAACTGCCGAGCCATTCGGCAGTTTTTGTTTACGTCGCGCTCTATACAGGGTGGAGAAAGACCGTATCCCCCTGGACCTCGACTTCCACCTGTTCCTCTCCAATCACCACGACGTAATGACCATCCTCGCCGACTATCGTTTCGAACCCGCCTTCGCCATAGTGCGGCGCACTCCCGCTGAACACGAGCGTTTCATTCCCATGCCCATCTCGGAAGCGGACGACAATCCCCACCTCGGGGAGGCAGCCCGCAATCAATCTGTCACCCGGCAAATGATCGACGTGTATTCGCGTTGTCCTCGCCGATACGGGTTCGTGCAGCGCGGGCAAATCTGATTCATGGACAAATGGAAC
>JBLMXX010000444.1:0-11585 GCA_050257995.1 Acidobacteriota bacterium
TGCTGCATCGGCTCGCCACCGCTGAATGTAACACCGCCTCCCGATGTCTCAAAGAAAATGCGGTCCTTGACCAGTTCTTTTGCGAGTGCTTCGGGGCTCCATTCTTGTCCGATCACCTCCAACGCTGCCGCGGGACATGCCCCGGCACATTTACCGCAGACGGAACAACGTCCACGATCTATCCGTATCCCCTGTGGCGTGAGTGTGAGGGCGTTTTCAGGACATGCCCGCAGACACTCACGGGCGGCAACACAGCGCACATCATGCCACATCAAATCGCGTTGCGGGGATAGCCCCTCCGGGTTGTGGCACCAGGCGCAGCGGAGAGGGCACCCTTTCAAAAAAACCGTGGTACGGATGCCGGGTCCGTCTTCCGTGCTGAATTGCTGAATATTAAAGACAAGCCCTGTGACCATATACTCCCGGTCTGTGCCTCAGGTGATCCAGAGCGAATTTGTCTTGCTTCGGGCGAGCCTTTCAAGATAGGTGGATAAATTCACAGCGCGTGACTATCCCGCGCGATGATTTCATCCTGGATCTCTTTGCCGAGCCCGACAAAGTAGGCATTGTAGCCCGTCACGCGTACCAGCAGGTTACGGTACTCGTCAGGATGTTTCTGTGCTTCACTCAGTGTGTGCGCATCAATCACATTCACTTGGAGCGCAGTGCCCCCTGCCTTGCCATACGCCCGCAATAGTGCCGCTAGCTTGGCCTGATGCTCCGGGTCTCGAATCATCTCAGGACTGAAGCCAAGTGTGTGGCTCGCCCCGTTCGGCGCCGTCTCCAGTCCGAGGTTCCCAACGCTCTTGATAATCGAGGTTGGCCCTTTGCGAGCGGCGCCGTTGACGGGGCATACCGCGTTCGAAAGGAATTGCCCGCGCCGTCTTCCATCCGGCGTTGCTGCCGTGGTCGGGGCATACGCGATCCAGTAGTTCCACGAAAGATAGCCGCCGCGGTAGCGCTTGCCGGTGGGTGAGACATACTGGAATGTTTCTTCCGTCCAAAAGCGGCTGATCTCTCGTGCGATAGTGTCAGCATACGCGTCGTCATTTCCGTACTTGGGTGCCTTGTTCAACAGGGTCTGCCGCAGGTTCTCATAGCCCTCGAAGTTGGCTTTCAGGGCGTCAAGCAGCTGTCCCATCTCAACCTGGCGCGTTTCGAAAACCAGCTTCTTCACGGCGGCCAGGCTGTCCGCCGCAGTCGCAAGGGCGACGCCCTCTGCCGTGAGAAAGTTGTATCGGGCGCCGCCGGCATTGGCATCCTTGCCGCTCTCTAGACATCCTCCAACCAGCGCGCTAAGGTAGGAGACCGGCTCCCATCGTGCGCGTCCGGCATCGGCGATGTCATTTGCATCCAGCAGGCGCTTTAGGATCGCCGCGAGCTGCTGTTTGAAAGCATCCAGGAACTCGGGGAACAGGTGGAATTCGCGCGGGTCGCCGGTCTTGGGACCGATTTGCATCCCGGTTGCCATGTCGCGTCCGTCGTTCAGTGCAAGCTCGACGGCCTTCGCAAGGTTCAAATTCACGTCAACCGTCCCAGACCGGTCATCCCCGGCAAGGGTGTTTTCCAGACAGCCGACCGGCGCATAGTCCCATAGCCGATCCTCCGGCAGCCCTTCCCAACGCAAACCCGCCATCGCGTTCTCGTCAAAGTTGATGAGGAACGGCGAGCCCTGGGCGCGAGATAACATCTGGACGATGCGGTTCAGCAGCGGATCCGGTGTTTGCGAATGGATGCGAATGTTTGGTTTGGGTTCGAGCAGGTTGATCTCTTCGATGATATCGAGCATCAAATACGTTAGCTCATTGGATGCATCGCTCCCATCCGCGTGGATCCCGCCAAGCGTAATGAGCTGGCCGAAAGAGGAGTTAATTCCCTGATTCGTTCCAACCCAGCCTTGGTAATCGTATGCGTAATTGTGCTTGATCCACCAGCACTCGAGCCATTCTTTCGCTTGCTCGCGCGTCAACCGTCCCGCATCCAAATCGGCTTTGAAATAGGGATAGAGATACTGGTCGACGCGGCCGGGCGAAATGCCGGGACCGGGATAGGACTCTGCCGCCATTGCGAGCATGTGCGTCATCCAGAGCGATTGGAGCGCTTCGGGGAAACTATCCGCAGGCAGCCAGGGTACCTTCGCACAGATGCGTGCGATTTGAAGCAGCTCGGCCCGGCGGGCCAAATCGCTTTCTGCGTCTGCAAGGCGATAGGCTTCATCCTCATACCGATCTGCCAGGATACGGGCAGCATCCGCGCAGATCGTGATCGCGCGGGCTTGCCTGCGCTGTTCTGCCGTGCTGGCGGGATCGAAGAGGATAGTTTCGGCTTGCGCCTGAACGCCCTTCCATCCGGTGCGCAGCACCTTCGGGTAGTCGGGCACGAGATGACCCGGGACCGCGGCGCAATTGCCGACGCCGGCATCGTTCAGCACATGCCACTCTCTCAAAAAACGGGCCTCTTCCTTGTCGCGTGCGTGGGCTTGACCGCGATCCAGGCAGCGTGAAAGCGCAGTGCTGAAATGCGAGCCAACAATCAGTTCGTCGTCGAGGATCTGCACCGGCAGATAATGGCTGAGGACTTGGCGGAAAAAGAGAGCCTGCCGGACAACTAGCGGCTCATTCCAAAAGTCATCGGGCATTGCCACCCGCGTCGCAGCGGCGCCGAGGTAGCTGCGAAAGCCCGACTGGAACATTGAGACTTCGGGGACATTTGTCCACGACCAGATCGAATAAACGCAGTCCCACGGCGTGCCCGTGGTGTACGCTCGCACCTGGTTCGTGAAGGTTCTGTCGTAAAATGACCAATATTGGTCACGCAATTTCTTGATGCGGGGCGATAGGTTCGGGGCGGCAGACCAAAGTTGGGGCGGGACAATGGCAGAGCAAGAGTCGCGGTTCGCAGACACGCTATTCCTCCTCAGCAGTAAAGAACAAGCCTGTCTCTTCAAGACAATCCTCCGTCGGGAGACAGGCCTCTGCATGACCTACGTGGGGCAACGAATCAATGCCCGTGTCTTTTTCTCTGTGCCACATTCATTGTATCGTCGTTCTGGTTCGCTGTCAAAGTTCTCCGGGATCACGGCGGTCATAGAATTCCTTGACTTTTTCACTTCGCATGATATACTGCATTTGTTCGCGTTTCGAGCCGTGGTTCGCGGGTGAAAGATCATGCATCCTGTTGGCTAGGGTCGATCCGGGTTATTTGAAGGAGATTGAATGGCCGCCACAGACAAGTACATCTTAGCCATTGACCTTGGGACCTCGGGGGCGAAAGTCGGATTATTTTCTCCTTATGGCGAGTCATTCGGCTGGGAAACGGAACCTGTACCGTTGTACCTGTTGCCAAATGGTGGAGCAGAACAAGACCCTTCCGAATGGTGGCGCGCCATTGCGACCGCATGTAAGCGACTGCTCGCCAAATCTGCTGTCCCACGCGACCGGGTGATTGCCATCGGTTCAAGCACGCACGGATACGGAATTGTCCCCGTTGATCGCGACGGTCACTGCCTGACGCGCGCGATCATTTGGATGGATACGCGGGGGGCGGAATACACGCGAAATCTCGCAGGTGGCTTGATTAATTTTGCAGGTTACGATCCGATCAAGGTACTGCGCTGGATCCACCTCACCGGTGGTGCACCGTTTCTTTCGGGTAAAGATGGTTTTGGACACATGCTCTTTATCAGGCACGAATCCCCTGAGGTTTATCGCAACACACATAAATTTCTTGACGTCCTCGACTATGTGAATTTTCGGCTGACCGGCAAGTTCGTCACGACCGGTGATTCCGTGGTCGCACGCTGGGTCACCGACAACCGCAACTCCGAACGGATCATTTACCATGACGGTCTCATCAAAACCTCCACCATCGACCGCGCCAAGTTTCCCGATATTGTGCGTAGCATTGATGTGCTTGGACCTGTGCAGCCGCAAATCGCAGAGGACTGGGGACTGGCGCGTAATGTGCAAGTGGTTGCCGGCGCATTCGACGTCCCTGCAGCCGCGATCGGCTCAGGGGCAGTGAGCAACTATGCGGGTCACATTTATCTTGGTACTTCCTCGTGGATTGCCGTCCACGTCCCCTTTAAAAAAACCGACCTTTTGAGCGCGATGGCGGCCGTGCCCTGCGCCATCCCCAATCGTTATTTGCTGATCGCCGCGCAGGAAACTGCCGGGGGCAACCTGACATGGCTCCGCGACAACATCCTTTATCATGGGGATGCGTTGCTCTCTCCGGACTCTCCCCAGGATTATTTCTCCGCATTGAATCTAGTCGCCGGTCAAGTGCCGGCAGGAAGCCATGGACTTATCTTCACGCCGTGGCTCTACGGCGAGCGCGCGCCGGTAGACGATGGGTGGATTCGTGGGGGCATCCATAACCTGTCTCTCGAGAGCACTCGCTCCGACATTGCCCGAGCGGTACTGGAAGGGGTCGCGTTCAACACGCGTTGGATTCTCGGACCGGTGGAAAAATTCTGCGGCAAAACGATCCATCCGATTACCATGGTCGGTGGTGGAGCGAATTCGAGCGTATGGTGCCAGATTCACGCCGATATATTGAATCGTACTATCCGGCAGGCACAGAATCCGATTCTCGCGAATGCGCGCGGCGCGGCACTAATCGCTTCAGTTGGGATGGGATGTATTTCCTTTGATGAAATCCCCGGGCACGTCCGGTACCAGAACGAGTACGAACCCAATCCGGAAACCAGAGCATTGTACGACATGCGGTTTGCCGAATTCGTGAACCTCTACAAACAGAACCGGGGCATTTTCGAACGCCTGAATCGCGTCAAGCGTTAGAGCGGCGGAGGCTAGTATGGACACTGCGCCATTCGAAGAACTGAAGCAGGACTTGGAGAAATCGCTAAAACCCTACAAGGACGGCTATCTCTCGTTCTCTCGACTACCCCGAGAGGGGTGCCGGAGAGATGATATCTTGCGCGAGATGGAGAGACTAAAATCCATCGAAGAGTCGCGTTGGAAAGATGGCAAGGTATCAGGAGCTGTCTATCACGGCGACAACGAGCACATTGAATTTCTGAATCGCGTCTATGCCCTGCATTCCCAGAGCAATCCGCTCCATGCCGATGTGTGGCCCAGCACGACCAAATTCGAGGCGGAAATCGTCGCGATGACGGCGGGCATGCTGGGTATGAATGCGGGTATGTCGTCTGAGATTTGCGGAACCGTCACATCGGGGGGGACTGAGAGTATCCTGCTCGCGATGAAAACATACCGCGATTGGGCACGCGAGACGAAAGGTATCACGGCGCCCGAAATGATTGCGCCGACCACTGCACATGCCGCTTTTGATAAAGCGGCACAGTATTTTGGCATCAAGATGATTCGCTTCCCTGTCGCCGCTGATTTTCGCGCTGATGTAGCCGCGACCCGGCAAGCGATCACCCCCAACACCATCGTACTGGTCGGCTCGGCGCCACCGTTTCCCCACGGAATCGTAGATCCCATCGAAGAGCTGTCCGACCTAGCACGGGAACATGCCATCGGCTTCCATACGGATGGCTGTCTGGGCGGGTTCCTTCTCCCGTGGGCAGAGAAACTCGGCTATCCCGTTCCCCCCTTTGATTTTCGCTTACCCGGCGTGACGTCCATCTCAGCCGATACGCACAAGTATGGCTACGCGCCCAAGGGCACGTCAGTCCTTTTGTACCGAAATCCGCAACTGCGGCATTACCAGTACTACCTGACCACTGACTGGCCAGGCGGATTATATTTCTCTCCCACCCTTGCCGGGAGTCGTCCAGGCGCGTTGAGTGCGGCGTGTTGGGCAGCCATGGTCACCATGGGCGAAAAAGGATACCTTCGAGCCGCTCAGAGCATATTGGAGACGGCCAAGAAGATCAAGCAAGGCATCCGCGAGATCTCAGAGATAGAGATCATCGGCGATCCTCTTTTTGTCATTGCGTTCAAGTCAGAGTCATTGGACATCTTTCAGATCATGGAATACATGACCGGCAAAAACTGGGGGTTGAATGGACTTCACTCGCCCGCCGCAGTCCATCTGTGTGTCACGTTGCGCCATACTCAAGCCGGAGTAGCCGAGAGGTTTATCGCCGATTTGAAAGAAGCGGTCGCGTACGTCAAAGAGCATCCCGATGCACCGGCAGGGGTTGGTCCCGTTTATGGCATGGCATCGATCGTCGAGTTGCGGGGTATGGTGTCGGATCTTCTCAAGATGTATATGGATTTATTGTACCAGGTCTAAAAGCATCGGAAACCATCACGGCTTTGAACGGGTTCTCTCTATCATAGTGTGACGGAGAGTAGAATATGATCGACAAGGCATCGTTTGGACGAACGGGACACTTGAGCACTCGCGCGATTCTAGGCGCGGCGGCGTTTGGGGAGGTCACTCAAGATGAGGCGGATGCCGCATTGGAGTTGGCTCTTTCCCGGGGAGTCAACCATATTGATACTGCTGCCAGTTACGGCGATTCGGAATTGCGCTTGGGCTCTTGGATCCGCCGCCACGGCAGACCGTCTTTCCTCGCCACAAAGACGGGAGAACGCACGGCATCCAAAGCACGTGACCAGTTCCATCGGTCGCTCGAGCGCCTGAACGCGGACCGCGTTGACTTGCTCCAACTGCACAATCTGGTGGATCCGGTCGAGTGGGATACCGCCCTCGGTCCCGGTGGTGCTCTCGAGTTTGCCATTGCGGCGCGGGAGGAGGGTCTGGTCCGCTTCATCGGCATTACAGGGCATGGTCTGTCCGTCGCCTCGATGCATAGGCGCGCCCTTGAGCGCTTTGATTTTGACACTGTCCTGCTGCCGTACAGTTATATATTGGCTCAGATTCCACAATATAAGGCAGATTTCGATGCCCTATTGTCGTTGTGCCAATCGCGTAATGTGGCTGTGCAGACCATCAAGTCCACCGTCCGTGCGCCATGGGGAGACCGTCCCCACACGCGGGCTACGTGGTACGAGCCACTTGAGCACCAGGCGGATGTGGATCGAGCAGTGCAGTGGGTTCTTGCTCACCCCGGATTGTTCTTGATCACTGCGGGTGATATCCATATCATGCCCAGGGTGCTGCAGGCCGCCGGCGATTTCAGCGCTGCTCCGTCCGGTGATGAGATGCACGCGCAAGTGGTCAGGCTTGGCATGGCTTCGTTATTCGAATAATCCGCGCGACATCGACCTTCGCAGGTCACTTGTCGCCGCGAATACGATGTGCTATAATTTCGGAAATTCAGGTAGAATCAATGGAATATTCAAAGATAATTTACCAGGTGCGCGAGCATCGCGCGACCGTAACCATAAATCGTCCGGAAGTGCATAACGCGTTTGATTACCAGACCTTGCGAGAGTTGGAGCGGGCTTTTCAAGACGCGGGAGACGACGATAAGGTTTCCGTGCTCATCCTCACCGGGGCAGGGGACAAGGCATTTTGCACCGGCGCGGACCTGCACGAGCAAGAGAAATTTCTCCAGCGCCCCCATGACTATTGGAAGTGGTTCGGGGCGTTCCAGGATGCCCACGACAAGTTACGCTGGATCGGAAAACCGACGATCGCGCGGCTGAACGGAATGGTTGTGGGTGGCGGGAATGAATTCAACATGTCGTGCGACCTCGCGGTCGCGGCGGACCATGTCACGATTCGACAGATCGGGAATACCCGGGGGAGCGTGGCGGCTGGCGGTGCAACGCAGTGGCTGCCGCTTTTTGTCGGCGAGCGGCGCGCGCGCGAAATACTCTGGTTCAACGAACCGCTTGCGGCGCAAAAGGCGATGGAGTGGGGGCTGGTCAACGCCGTTGTCCCCTTTGCCGAGCTGGACGCGACGATCGATCGGTGGGTGGAAAAGTTACTCCACAAAATGCCAGAGGTTTTTCGTTACACCAAACAACAAACAAATTTTTGGAAGGAATTTTCGTGGTCCATGACGGTGGGACATGCCCGGGATTGGCTGAGCGTCCATGCCGATTCTGCCGAGACTCGGGAAGGGGTAGAATCCTTCCGGCAGAGGCGTCCCGTAGACTATGATTCTCTGCGCGAGCCCAAGATCGCCGGACAATCCCCCGACTGGCCCTGGGGACAATATTCAAAAACTTGCTTGCACTGTGGTGCCACTAAAATCCCCGCTGCCTTTGAGTTCTGCGGCAGATGTGGTCAGAAACTAGGGTCATAGTCAGATGTTGAGCGATTTAGCCTATACAATCGTATATGTCAGTGATATGGACAAGTGTACGGCATTCTACCGGGACGTGCTCGGGCTGCCGGTGGAGTACGTCGCGAAAGGCTGGATTCAATTCAAGTCCGCCGGCGCTGCTTTGGTCCTGCACCCAAAGACAGACGCGACACAGTCGCCGAATGGGAACTCGGTGCATATTTCATTCCGCGTAGGCAATCTCGACGCGGTTTATAGCCGCTTGTCAGAGCAATCCGTCAGCTTCCTGGCACCTCCGGCAACGACCTCCTTTGGCAAGCACGCGACGATGTGCGATCCGGAGGGCAATCAAATTGACTTGATCGAATGGAAATCCGGGAATGCAAGTGCAGTGTCGGATGATACGATCGTCAATGATATTTTGCGTCAGTCGCCCGAGGCAATGGGAGTATTGGAAGAGCATGGGATCCGTATCTGCGGCGGCTGTATCGTGTTATTGAACGGGTCGGTCCAGGAAACGGCTGACTTTAGCGGGCTATCTGCAAGCGAAACCTCGCGAATGATCGAGGAGTTGAACGAGAAGGTTCACGGTCATCCGGCGACCGGTGGATGAATCAGGTCGATCCAAATTTTCGCAGACCGGGGGTGTGCATGGATCGCAAACGCGTTCAGTTGATCGACCGGCTCGAATCGAGCGGGCAAGACTATTTGTGGTATCTCGACCGGTTGTCGGAAGAGGAAATTCATGTGCCGCCAGCTCCGAACGAATGGAGCGTCCATCAGATTGCGGCACATATGCGCGATACAGAGCGACTGGTGTTCTTGCATCGCGTAGAGCGCATGCTGAATGAAGAGCACCCGGCGGTCGATAACTTTGATCAGGAGGCGTGGCACCGCGAACACTATGTGACGGCTGAACCACTAAGAAAGATCAAATCCGAGTTTCGTACGGCTCGCCGAAAGCTGGCGCGACTATTGAGGTCGGCATCAAAAATGGACTGGGAGAACTGGGCAGTCCATCCCGAGTATGGCAAGATTTCGTTGGACTGGCTTCTGGAGCATAACTATCTTCATACGCTCGAACACCTGGCGCAGATTGCGCGCATGCGCGAGTCAGCAACCCTGAAAGAGTTGAACCGTTAAGCAGGGCATTGTGACAAGGAGGTCATCATGTCGCGAACCCATCCCGGCCAAATCCTGGCGGCGCTGATCCTTATTTTGCTCGGTCTGATTACCCTGTTGAGTAATCTCGGACTGGTCATCTTTAATTGGAATCTGTTATGGCCGGTTATTCTTGTCCTGTTTGGGGCTTGGCTGGTCTGGCGTGCATTACAGCCGAGCCCGTTCGGAGATGGGTCTTCTTCTTGGGGCATCGGCGACTATCGCCCCGATCTTGCCGGAAAGGAAATTGGGCAAGCCCGGTTCTCACACGGGATGGGCGACGTCGACTTGGACTTTAGCAGTGCTATTATTCCAGACGGAACTACCGCGGTACGCGCTTCGCACGGGCTTGGCGATTTGACCATCATTCTCCCTCGCGAGGTGCCGGTCCTGGTCAATGCCAGCGCTGGGTTGGGGAATGTCTTTGTGCTCGGCAAGCGGTCGGAAGGTTTTACCCCTCAAGTTTCATTTCAATCGGATGATTATGCGGGGGCAACTCGAAAATTGAACATTGAAGCAAGCGTAGGACTCGGAGATGTAAAAGTTTTACGCGCGGGCTGACCCCATCAAGCCCATCGCGGTCCGCTGCCTGCAAAATTCGCGGGAGAGGATTACCGTGGGTGGATGGGGTAATCTTGAATCGGAGAGGACAGTTAACATGGCATTCGAAAACATTGTGGTTTCAACCGACGGGGCAGTCGGTCTGGTTCAATTGAATCGCCCCAAGGTGATGAACGCGCTGAACGGCGGGCTGATGACAGAATTGGCAGACGCCGTTGAGGCGTTCGACAAGGACGATGCGATTCGTGCGATCGTGATTTACGGCAGCGAACGCGCATTCAGCGCGGGGGCTGACATTGACCAGATGAAATCGGCGACGCCGCTTATCATGTTGCAGAACAGTTGGATCAATCGTAACTTTAACCGCCTGCGGGATGTGACCAAACCGTTGATTGCGGCCGTCAGTGGATATTGTCTCGGCGGGGGCTGTGAACTGGCGATGACGTGCGACGTGATGATCGCTTCCGAGACGGCGAAATTCGGTCAGCCAGAGATCAATATCGGCATCATCCCCGGAGCCGGCGGGACCCAGCGCCTCGCGCGCGCGATCGGCAAGTCCCGTGCCATGGAACTGATTCTCACGGGCAAGTTCATGGATGCCAAGGAAGCCGAAATGCGCGGGCTGGTTTCGCGGGTCGTGCCGGTCGAAATGTACCTGGAGGAAGCCAAGAGCGTCGCGCGCGAGATTGCGATGAAATCGCCTGTCACCGTGAGATTCGCCAAAGAAGCCGTCAACAAGGTCTATGAAATGTCTTTATCCGAAGGGCTCGAGTACGAAAGCCGTATTTTCTACCTGCTTTTCTCGACTGAGGACCAGAAAGAGGGGATGGACGCCTTTCTCTCCAAACGAAAACCGGATTGGAAGGGCACATAAAGTGGGGATGGAGTCGGCAGAGCCGGAACTGATTACAATCGTCGAAGGTCCAACTCCGGAATTCCATGTCGTCACGGACCCATGGGCTTTTTCGGTGCTCGAAGGGCAGTCGCCTTATATTCCGGTGACATGCCAGGTGCGTTCATTTAATGGGCAGAAACTGATGGAGCGGTGCCAGCGCGCGTGGAGTACTCTTCGCCCGATTCGCCTGGATTTTCGCCAGATGGATGGTTTACGCCGGCAGGTTGATATTGTCGGGGCGCGGCTGGAGAAGATAGAGGGCGTGGATGTCTTGAACTTGTGGGTGCGTCAGCCCTTGCGCGCATTGATCGGCAGTGGGAACGATCCGACGTCGGGCGAACCAAACGAATGATAGAGGCGAACGGTTGAAGACCCAGCGGGTTGGCATCGTCGGGACCGGATGGGGCAAGTTGCAGATCGAATCCCTGCGACGCGTCAGGGGGGCTCAGGTCACCGCGCTTTGCGACACCGACGGCGCGCGGCTGGAGCAGACGGCTCGGCAGTACAATATCGGCAAGACCTTTAACGATTACAATGACATGCTGACGGGCGACCAGGTCGATTGGGTCTGTATTGCCTCACCACCGGAGCAGCACCAGGCGATGACCGCGGCGGCGATCGAAGCAGGCAGGCACATTTTATGTGAAAAACCCATCGCTCTCATTACTAAAGATGCGCGCGCTTTGCTAGCGGCGGCAGAGGCAAGAGGCATTAACCACGCCGTCGATTTTGAAATGCGCTACCTGCCGGCGCATGCCTACGCCAAGGAACTGATTGACGAAGATTACCTGGGACAGTTGCATCGAGTGGATGTGACGATGACAATGGAACGAC
>JBLMXX010000445.1:0-14641 GCA_050257995.1 Acidobacteriota bacterium
TTGTTTATCTTTTGCTTTGCGCCGACGGAACAGTTTACACGGGGTGGACCCTGGATATTGCGCGCCGGTTTGAAACACATCAAAAGGGACACGGAGCACGTTACACGCGCTCCCGCCGCCCTCTTACCCTGATCTACCAGGAAAAATTGCCCTCACAGCGTCACGCGATGCGTCGAGAGGCACAGATCAAGCGTATGCCACGGGCACGCAAGCTGAAACTGGCGGCAAGCACGAGCAAAAGTCAAGCGTGAGGCGTAAAACGCAAGGCATCAAGAGGGGTGTATGTCGACGTATGTAAAGCGGCTGGATCAAGTGGGGATGAGTGATAAGGAATGGGCGGGACATAAAGCAGCCTGTCTGGGTGAGCTGATTCAAGCGGGATTTGACGTTCCGCCCGGGCTCGTGGTCGGGCCCGAAGCGTATCGCGCCACGCTCGCAGAAAATCAAATCGACGCAAGGATCACTCGACGGCTGTCTGAAACTGAGATCGACGACCCGGTGGAATTGGAAGCCGCCGCAGAGGAGATACGGAACCTGATTGAACGTGCCCCGCTCAGACAGGATCTCGCGGAGGAAATTACCACCGCGGTCCGTGATTTGGGGAATCTCGATTCGCCGCCGCGGTCCGGATACGCCGTGCGCGTATCTCGGCTAGTGGAGGATGTGGTCAACCCCAGGGCGTCCGGGTTGGCGCAGGCCTATCTTGGCGTTATGGGAGAGCAGGCGATACTCGATCACATCCGTCAGGGCTGGGCAACCCTATGGACATCTCGGGCCATTTACTACCGCCATCGTAAAAAAATGGACCAGAAGCAGATCGCACTGGCGGTCGTCCTCCAGCCGATGGTGGAAGCAGATGCCGCGGGTGTGATGTTCACCGGCAACCCGATAACACTCGCCACTGACGAAATCCTCATCGACGCGACCTGGGGACTGGGAGAAGCAATCATTGCCGCGCGATGGAAGCCAGACCATTATGTGGTGAACAAGAGCAACCTGGAGATCCGCGAGCGGGAGATTGGGGATAAGAACGTAATGGAGATTGTCGCACCCGAAGGCGGACTGGAAACGGTGATCGTGCCGCTCGCACAGCAAACCAGCGCCTGCATCGACGATAGCCAAATCGCGGTCCTCGCCGAGATTGGCAAACGTGTGGAAGCGCACTTTAATCAGGCGCAGGATATCGAATGGTGCCGCATCGAGGACCGGATATTCCTATTACAGACGCGCCCGCTGGCAAGAATATGACAGGCTGTCGGACGTTCCCCCATTCCCTTGTTTCCCTGTTTCCTTGGTGTACCTGCCTTCACGGAACCCAATTGCTTGCCCGGTTGGATTGGATAAAATAACCTTCGCCAACCGAGATGGCAAAGTCGTTAAAGGGATAGCCCACCAGATACGCTGACCAACTTCCGTTTATCCAATGATCGATCTCGACGACGCCGCCATCCTGGGCGTTGATAGCCGCGGCGAGGGTCGATGCCGTGAAACAATTCTGGCTGCCGTCCCGGCACTGGGGAATACCGAGCAGCGTCCAGCCTCTTTCAATCTTGATTTGCCTGGCTTGTCCTCCCGCATTTAGCGGAACCTTCCACGTGCTTGCCGCCTTGGCTTTTACCACATATCCGACGCCCGCCTGAATTTGGAAATCATTCCCCGTTCCCCCACCAACATACTCCTGCCAGTTACCCCCCGTCCAATTGTCCACTTCGGATACCGTCCCACCCTGCGCGTTGATGGATGCGATCAGCGATGACGCGGTGAAGGAGCTGTAGGGAAGCGAGATGGCCGTGTTCCCCGCGTTGATGGGGATGACCAGCGCATCGCCCAACGGACCGGGAGACGCAGTGGGAGCAATTTCCGGTAGACTAGGGGTTGGCGGCAGCGGTGGTGGAGTTGCAGTTGGCGCGGGCTGGGTAGGAACCGGTGTCGGTACTGGACCTGTGCTCTGGACCGTAATCATCGCGCCCACGATCGCAGATGCATTGTTCACACGGTTCAGCGCCTGGACCTCAAGCCAATGCGTGCCCGTTGTGAGCTCAGGCGTGAACGCAAAACCCTGGCTCACTTTATCGAAGGTAAGCGTGCCATCCGACGGTTTGGCTTCCTGCCAGGCGCCGTTGTCGACCCGGTAGTGCACCTGCGCAATGTGATTGATCGTTATCGAATTTCCATTTGGCGAAGGGAAAGGTTGGTCCTGTGCGGTCCCCGTGATCGTAGGCTTGGTATTCGTCGTCGTCGCGGGAACGGGATTGAGTGTAATAATCGGCGTCGTGTTGATCGGATCGGGCAGCTTGTTCGATTTGGAAGCGCGGTTGCCGACCATTCCTAGCGCAAAGGCGTCGACGAGATTGCGACTGTAGGGCGTTACGCCTCCGCGCATGATGCTGTCTTCGTTCGACGAACAATTTTGCTGGCTGTTCTGGTTTTGCAGGACCAGATACCCGCTTGTCGCCGTACACGCGACATTCGCTCCCGAATACTGATCAAGCGCGCCAAAGATGTGGCCGGTCTCGTGAGCGATGACGGACGCCATATTGTTGATGCTGTAACCGTCGTTATCATACGTCGTTACGGAAAAGGGGCCCGGGACATACGAATAGGCAAAATAGCCGTTGCTAAACGTGCCGCTCGAATTGTTCAAACTGTTTGCCACAAAAATCGTAAAGGCCCAATCCGTGCCGTACTTTTGGCGCATCCAGTTATTGTATGCATAAACCTGCTCGAAATAGGTCGAGCCCTTGAAACCGAGGTGGGTCATCACATCGCCGATCCACATGGATTCGTCGGCCTGTGAATGGTTAACCGGCTCGTAGCCGGTCGCCACCTGCCGCTGTTGGTCGAAGACAAAAGACACCTGGTTATTCATCCGTTTGACCCACCAGGCGGTTCCGGCCTGGACCTGGCTGTAGACCTGGTCCATCATATTCGCCGTCCAAGTCTCACTGCACTTGTCCACCGCACCGTTGCACTGCGGCGTGACAATTCCGACCACCACTTTGCCCAGCATGAACTCGCTCGTTTGGTAAAAACCGGGGGCGAGCGCATTGCTTACTGCTAGCGCGAGCGGCTGCGTTAAGGGAACGGTGAAGGTGCCAGAGACGCCGATGTCCGCGGCGGGTGACCGCAAAACCGGCGGTCGCGGCGCGGGCAAGGTATCGTCGTGGGGAGAGCCGGGCTTGATTCCCTTGGCGGCTGGAGCGAGCGCCACAACGCCGATCGTTTCCACCTCTTGTCCGGCAGGCCCGCGCAGTTTCACGTAGATCTTTTTCGGTCCGGTCCCATCCGCTAAACTCCATTTGACCATTTCCCGATACGGTTGCCAATCCGCACTCCCGTAATCGGGACTGTTGGAGATTTTCATCTGCTCGGCCCAGCCCTTGCCTCCAATATGCAAGGTGACCTGGGACGCCGTAGTTGCCTCTGCTCCGTTGTTTACGACGACGGTGAAAACTAGACCGCTTTGTTTGCCAAGGTCGATAGTCCAATAATGACGAAAGGACTGGTCCTGGCGCGCAAAGCCATAGCCGACGCCAATCTCGTTCGCATCGCCATTCATCAAGTTCGCAGCGGAGGCAGGGTTGGCAAGCAACGCATTTACGAACGAGTCAGGGCTTGAGAAGCCTGCACCAATATCCTCCACTATAAACTGGGGCTGGGCGTATCCTGCCGACTGAGCGCGCAAAAGCGGCGTCCGTCCGGTTGGATCGATAGAATCCAGGCGTTGGCGCGCCGCCATGTCATTGCTGTGCAGGCGTGCCGCGCGTGTCAGCCCATCGCTCGTCCTGAGCGGGGGCAGACCGCGAGCGATTCGCGCTTCGTTGACAAGTGTCAATAGCCGGCGCTCAAAACCAATTTGGTCGGGTTCCCCGGGGATCTGCAGAGGAGAATCGTTACCTTGTTGCTGGTACGACGTGCCGGTCTGACCACTACTGAGGAACCAACCGGTGCCTTGAGATGTGACGGAAGGAGACGCTTGGATAACGGTGACAAGGACGACGGCAACCAATGCCAGCACGAAAAGGAGACTCATTGACAAATACGCACGATCGAGCGATCGGCGTACACGCGACACCCGGAGCGGGTTTGACAGCCGGGTGGGCGCGGGATACTGATTGTACGATTGAATACGCGGCATTTACTTCCTCGATAAACCTCCCCCCAAGTGTAAAAGGGCGACCGGCGCATTCATGCACCGCGACGGCGTCCTTACTCCCAGATGGCAATCGAATGATCGAATTTGGCTCGCTGCATCGCTTGGTACGCGCGGTCTACCAACTGCGTGCCTGATTTGTCCTGAGTGTGGACCGGATAAACGGCAATCCCGACCGAGACTGACACCGCGAAAGGACGCCCGGTATTGGGGTCGGCGAACGCCTCCCGGCTCACGTCCCCGGCAATGCGCGCGGCGACCGCTTCCGCCCCTTGAGCATCAGAGTCGTAAAGCAAGACCCCAAATTCATCCACTCCCCACCGGCTCGGGATGTCGCTCAGGCGCAGTTGCTTTTGAATGATCGCACCCAGGCTCTTTAGAACGGCATCGCCGGAAGAATATCCATGCTCCCGGTTAATCTGATCCATCCCGTCCACATCCACGACGAGAAAAGCCAGCGGCGTCTTGCTGCGCTCTGCCCGAGATATTTCGCCGCTCAGACGCGATTGCAGAAAACTCGCGTTGTAAAGGCCGGATTTTGTATCTGTAATGGCGAGTTGGATCGCCTGGGTGTGGGAAGCGCGTAGAGCTGTGAGCAGGCTCAGATGTCGCTCGGCAATCAATCCGAACAGGGATGCAACGAGGACAAAGATGAGAGTACGGAGAATGAGCGCCGAAATAGAGTCCGGAGCAAAAGAGACCGGCGACGCGGAGAAGACCAGCGCATAGGCAAGCGCGCTCGCGACCCCCGCGACAAGCCCGCCCGAAAATCCGAGGTAGCCGGCCGCGCTCACCAGCGGGAGAAAATACAAAAGATAATAGTCGCCCTGCAAATCACGCAGGAGATAGACCATCAGAGTTACGGCTAGTATACTGAGGAAAACGACAAACCGCAAATTTGGCAAGATGCCTGAAGGGCCGGTTTGCGACACCCAAACAAAATACGCCATTCCCGCGATGCACAGTCCAATCCCCAGCATCGCTCCAATCTCGACAGGCGATGTGGGGCTGCCGCGCCCCATCCAGTCGTATCCAATCACGACGAGGGCAAGCAGGGCATTGACGCCAAGATGCAGACGGGAGATGGTCGCGAGCGTCCGGCGCCATTCATCGTCCATGCGAATGAGTTCGGACAGGTCCAGCCATTCCAGGTCCGCCAGGCGGATATGCTCATCGCCTGCGATTTGCGGGAATTGATCCATCACAGCAACTACCCTTCTAGTGGATCCAGTATACGGTCTCGACCTGTTTTGTCAATTGCATTCGCTTACCCAGTGCTACGCCGTCGCCACCCCCCTTGCCACAATCTCCCAAGAGGTCTATAATTTCTCACGGCATTGCGAGAACATTTGGAGGGACCCGATGGAAATCTTCATCGCTCAAGAACAAGGGCGGGTGCCGGTTACCGTTATGTATGTCGACGGCTCTTTGGATGCGGTTACTTCCGACCAATTTCAGGCGCGTGCCCTGGAAGCTATTGATGCCGGTCATCGCGATCTCCTGCTCGATCTCCAAAAAGTGCCCTATTTGAGCAGCGCGGGATTACGCGTCATCAACGTAATCTACGCCCGGCTCAATCCCGACGCTTCCGGCACCGGCGTGCTCACGGGCAAGATGAAATCACCGCATTTCAAGTTGCTCAATCCAACTCCGCGGGTCCTCCAGGTCCTGCAGATGGCAGGGTATGATATGTTCCTGGAGATCCATCAAAATCTACGGGACGCACTCGCGAGTTTCTAGACCGGGCAAAGAAAATCGGAGCAAAGCATCTGGCTCTGCTCCGATACTCTTCGGCGCAATGGTTTTTCAAAAGGGATCAGTACGCTTCGGTACTGTTGCCCTGATGAAAGATCTGACCGAGCGCATCGCGGACGCCCGTGCCCATCAATCCCCAAAGAATCAGTGGTTCCGGGGTGACCTCTAGAAAGAACCCCAGAATCGCCGGAAAGAGCAGGACCCCCGGATTCTGCGAGGGATCGGGGGAGCCCTGAGCTACCCAAATCCCAATGATGTTCGTGAGGATGCCGTACACATACGCCAAGAGTCCGACTGCCGCAATGGTCAGCGTGTGTTTCATACCTTCTTCAGCAAAGACGAGTTCAAGAACCGTCACCGCGATCCCGAGCGCATACCCCATCCAGATATAATGAGGCATCACAAAGTTGAACCCGCCCGCCGAAAATTGGATCGACATGATCCAAAGCAATATTGCCACAGCGACCGCCATCATGCGAATTAACTGTGAATATCGTTGTTCCGTCATTATATGCCTCCTAACAACAACCACTTTTGTCCAATTGGTAGCACCGCATTCATCCGTGGAGGGGGAATGACAGAGGATCAGGATTTGTCTAGTATGGAGAGGGAGTGCGAAGCAATTACTGAGATCTGTCGAGATATGGCAACACGTAGCGCGTCGAGCTACCTTTTCGTGCATTGCGCCGAGTAGTGCAATTATACGCAAATTAACATAATTGTCAAATTTGTGTCGAACACATGTTCGCAACTAGGCGCTCGGCCTCGACCGAACTCTTTGCGTTATCGCCGGGTTGGCGGTACAATCATCAAGCGACCAACTCGTCCATACAGGAGCCCCGAAACAAAGTGAACACTGCCCAGGTCAACGATTGGGTCTTGCTGCTCGCCACCGGCCGCTCGGTCAAGCGTTTCTTCATCCGATTGACCCCCGGTCAGCAGATGCATACACACCGGGGCTTTGTCAAACACGACGACCTGATCGGACGTCCTTACGGTTCCACCGTCAAGACTCAACTCGGGCAGTCTTTTCTCCTACTTCAGCCCTCCACCTTCGATTACGTGATGCACGTCAAACGTATCTCACAGATCATTTATCCCAAAGAGATTGGATATATCCTCCTCCGATTGAACGTTGTCCCGGGGGCGCGCATAGTGGAGGCGGGCACCGGCAGTGGCGCGCTCACCCTGGCGCTTTCCCGCTTTGTGCAACCCGGCGGTCGGGTCTATACCTACGAGGAACGCGACGATATGCTCGCGCTTGCCCGCAAGAATATGGAACGCGGCGGTGTCATGGACGTGGTTGAGCTTAAACAGCGGGACATCCGTGCCGGGTTTGACGAGCGGAATGTGGATGCGCTGTTCCTCGACGTTCGTGAGCCGTGGCTGTTCATGGCACAAGCGCACGCGGCTTTAAAGCGCGGCGGTTTTTTCGGTTCGCTGGTCCCGACCGCGAACCAACAAAGTGAACTACTCCAGGAGATGGAAACTTCCGGGGGTTGGGCAGACGTCGAAGTGACGGAAATCCTGATGCGGAATTACAAGCCGGTCGCCGAGCGCCTGCGCCCGGAAGATCGCATGATCGCGCACACCGGTTATTTGTTATTCGCGCGCGCGGTCGAGCGCAATCTGGTGAAAGAGCGAGACACGGAGGAGGGTATCGATGAAGCCAACGCGGGGACCGAAGCAGAATAAGACTCCGGAGTATGTCGTAGTTTATACCTCGATGGGACCACTGGCGGCAGAGGTAGTAAAGGGCAGGTTGGAAAGCGCCGGTATTCCCGCCCTGCTCAAATACGAGAGCGTGGGACGCATTTATGGGTTGACATTGGATGGGCTCGGAGAAGTGCAAGTGTTGGTATCGAAAGATCGGGAGAAGGAGGCGCGGGCGCTGATCACGCAAGTCGGGTGACAAAGTGACCCCTTTATTGTCACCTCCGTATTTTTTTACTTGTGTACCTGTCTACCGGCATAGAGATCTCCGTGTCATTCCTTCTCCAGTACCACTGCATACCCATCTTCGAAATCCCCGAGCGGAAAGACTTGAACGAGCCCCCATTTTTCGCGGGCGGCGATTTTCATCAGGTCGGTAGGCGAAAGGAGCAACAGGTCAAACCAAGCGCCGCGCTTGCCGTTGAAGATGAGCCGCAAACGAATCTGACCGACGGCGCGCCCTAATTCCAGATTTCGCCTTAGGTAGCGACGGTGCCGGGGATTCGAGGTGCTCGGCAGTCGTGTGGTGCCCAGCACGCGTCCACCCGGCTTTGTAACTCGGTAGAGCTCTCTCAGCATCCGCCGGAACCCGGGCTCGGTTCCGCATATCCCCAAATTGTTGCCGAACAATATCACCGTGTCGAACTCGCCGTCAAGGAACGGTAATTTGCGGCAGGCATTTGCCACGCGGGCGTCCTTTACCCCGCGGGCGCATGCCAATTCGACCATCTGCGGTGAAGCATCAACGCCTGTTACGACAAATCCCCGTCGTTGTAAGTAAAGACTATGGCGCCCTGCCCCACAGCCAATATCAAGGATGCGACCACGCGCGAATTTCAACGCCTGCTTTTCATGCGCGGGGAAATCCGGAAAAGTAGTCAGATACCAGCCGATGTCTTCCGTATCACGGTAGCCATCATCCCGCTCAATGTGCAGTGTTGCGCGCCCTGTTTCGCGAAATTTGTACAATGCCTCGGCGAATAGATCCATGTTAAATTGCTCATCCCATTTCATGAGGTTGCCAAAGGTCACCGTCAAACAACTCGAATGCGCTCGAGGTCAATTCCCGGAGATCTCCCACAGCACGACTTCGGGCGGGCAAAGAAATCGGACACGGGGTGCGCCCATTCCTTCCATTCCGATCCCACGGGTTACATACAGGGTCAGACCGTTGACCTTGCGCCGGCCTACTTCCAGTCGTTTGCCGTAAAGCGAAGCCGTGTAAAGGGCTCCGAAAATCGGCAATCGGACCTGGCCGCCATGCGTATGACCGGAAAACTGCAGGTCCATTCCCCTCAACGCGGCTTCCGGTGCGAGGTCAGGCGAGTGATAGAGCAGGATGGCCAAGTGTTCCGGCTTTTGGATCACGATCGAATCGAGCTTTGCAGCATCGACAAAGGGCTTGTGGGTACACGTGATGCCGACAAGATCGATCTTCTGCCCTTGATAGTTCAAAGTCACTCGCTCGTCTCTAAGCCAGCGAATATTCAGACCCTGGAGTAATTTCGCCACCACCTCAGGTTTATCCACCGGTGGACTGCCCGATACGGCAAACACACCCAGTGGAGCGGTGAGTCGGCGCAGCAGTGTGCGAGTCTGTTCCAATGCCACCGGATCGTGCACATTTGAGAGATTCAGAAAATCACCTGAGAAAAGAACCAGGTCAGGTGCCAGCGAATGGCACAGTTCCAGCAACTGCCGTTCTCGCCCGGTAATGCGCTCGACATGCAGATCGCCAAAGTGAAGAATGCGGAGCGGTCTCGCGGTCTTGAGCTTGTGGGTCTGCAATGTTTGCCGGGTCACATGAATGTGATGCGGCTCGATCCAAAAACCGTAGATCACGAGGAGCGTGCCCAGTACTTGGGCCAGGATGCCCCAAGGCAGTGGGAATAGCACCGCCGGAATCAAGCGCAGGCACGCCAAAAGGAGCGTGGGTGGATTGGACGGCCCATATGACTTGCCGAAATGGGGCAGCGCGCTGACGATGGTCCAATCGCCAAGAAGGAAAGCCCACAGGATAAAGGCAAACGGCAGATTGGCGCGCGCGGAGACCAGTGCCATAAGGAAAAGCAGAACTGCAAAGAGCGGCGGGGTGATACTGCCGATTATAGCGGCAATGCGAACGATCGAGTCGAACGAGCTGGATTCCGTGCCCGGAAAATGTGTGCGTTGTGAGAAATCTTGTGGAGTCATGATGACGGATTATATCATACACCCGGAAGAATCATAGCCCCTTGAGTAAAGCGAAAAAACCGCGTATAATCCCTCACAGAGGTACGGCATGAGACAGGATGATCCGTTAAAGGGGAGTGACTGGATTACGCTCGAGACCACGCCGCCATCCAGCCAGCAGAATTTCGACAGGCTGGCTCGTGCGCTCGGCGATGCCCGGATCCCTACCGAAGTGGAGGAGAACCCGGTGCGGCAGTGTGAGCGAGACCCGGCCGCGTGGCTGCATGTCCGCTCGTGCGACCTTGCCCTCGCCCTGGAGGTGAAACGCCGGGTGCTCGGAGAATAAAACGGAGCGATGGATGCATCGCCCCTCCGCTACTTTTTGAATCGTTCGTCCTCTGACAACATCCGCTGTAATCCCTCATCGAGGGATACTCGCGGCTTCCACTTGAGCGACTCACTCGCCAGGCGGATATCCGCGACCAAGCGCGATACGCCGCTTTCTTCATCGTCATTCGCCAGCCGGTGACCCTGGCGTTTGGTGGCGCGCTCGATCCGGGTGACCAAATCGGCAATGCTGACTTCCTGCCCACTTCCGACGTTGATGATCGCCCGGTTGATGCGCTCCGCCGTTGCGGCGGCGACCAGAGCGTTCACCACGTCCGCGACGTAGACGAAATCGCGCGTCTGCTTGCCCCCACCGAACAAGACGATCGAGCCGCCGCCGAGAATTTGCTTGATAAAGAGCGGGATGGCGGGCGCGTGCGACGGCGGCAGGGACTGGTGGGGACCATAGGCATTGAAAATCCGCAGGGCGACGGTCTCTATTTTCCACAACTCGCCTATCGAGTGCAAAAAGTATTCGGAGGCGAGCTTGCTCACGGCGTAGGGCGTGTCCGGATGCATGATGGCATCCTCGCGCACGGGCTGGCGCTCCTGATGTCCATAAGCCGCGCCGGAGGAGGTGAGGATCACACGTTTGACACCGGCATCGCGCACCGCCGTCATCAACGAAACCGTGCCGCCGACGTTGACGGCATTATACTCGACCGGGTACAGGATCGACTCGGGCACACTGACGCGCGCGGCGAGATGATAGACACCATCTACCCCCTTGAGCAGGGTCCACAACTTGGGCACGTCGCGTACGTCGCCTCGCGTAAAGAGGACTCGCGAGTCGAGGCGGCTGGGGTCGCCCGCGCTCACGTCGTCCAGAACGCGGACGGTATGCCCCTGTTCCACAAGCCGGTTCGCCAGAGCCGTTCCGAGAAATCCCGCTCCGCCCGTAATCAGGAAGCGCATAGTTTTTGCCCTAACCTATCGCCGCATCGATAGGACGATTCCAAATGCGAACATCACAAAGGAGCCAAAAATCGAACTCACGCCGACGCCGGTTAGCATATCCGCATTCAGTGTAATCAATCCGTCCGGTTCGGGCGTGGGGATCGGACGAGCAAAGCGTGCCGTGGGGATTAGAGTCGCGGTCTCTACGCGCGTGGGCGTCGAAACCGGAGTTGGCGAACTGGTGGGAGTGGCCGTCCGCGTGACCGTCGGCGGCACACGTACAACGGTCGGCTGGAGGGCGACCTTTACCGTCGCGCGGGCGGTAGGGGTCGGCGGGACCGGTGTGGCGGTGGGGGGAGGAGGTGTTGCCGTCGGCATATCGGATTGTGCTTGCATGCAGACTGCATCCAGCCAGACCCGGTTCTCGCCCCCCGATCCATCGCGCGCGATCGCGCGCAGGAAAATGGTGGCGTTGGATGTGCGCGCGGCAAAAATCAATTGCATCTCGGGACGGTTCAGCGCGGCATTCCCATCGTACAGATCCGGTCCCCAGATGACATTCGGCGATTGGGGGTCCGTCCCTCCAAATGGGTCCACCCCGACCTTTCGACCTATACTGCTCACCCGCACATTGGGACCGCTGAAGGATTTCGCGGCCAGGCTATAACCAAGCCGAAAGCCGTAATAGACCCCCGTCTGGAGGTTATGCACCGTTTGCAGAATGCCCGCGTCAAATGTATTTGTCGAAAAGATCTGCTGCGAGCCGTTCGGGTCGATCTGTTCGTTATCCACGTGCCGGAACTGCGGCGAGCCATCCATCGTGAACTGATTCCATCCATCCGCGACGGCGCCGCCTCCCGCCATGGACCCATTGGATACTAAATTGTTGGGATCAAGCGCGCAAGGACTTTTTAACGAGAACTTGGGAAGAGGATCGTCATGAGGAGGATACGCCAGTGCCGGCGAGCCTTGCATGGATCCAAACAAGACCGCGGCACTAACCACGCACAAGAAGGTAGCGGAACGGACGATTGTTCTAATTGTCATGGCTCGGAGCAAGCCCTCGAGATATGTAGGAATGCAACGGGACATCGAATGCCGGCTCATTCGTTCGGGGCAAAGACTTTAAGGAGTGTTCGCCAAAATCGGCATAAAAATCGTGCTCTGAAATCAATATAATCGAGGAGAGCAGAATTGTCAAAAACCAAAAGGTGGATTGAATTCACTTCTCCTCGCGCATGTGGAATGTGGTATAATTGGAGAACGGAGGTTCGATGGCTCAATTCAATTTAGTTTCCCCGTTTCAGCCGACCGGGGATCAGCCGCAGGCAATTGAAAAACTCACCCGTGGCATCGAGGAGGGGCACAAATTTCAGACCCTGCTCGGGGCGACCGGCACGGGCAAGACTTTTGTAATGGCCGAACTCATCCAAAAGGTCCAGCGTCCGACCCTTGTCATCGCGCACAACAAAACTCTGGCGGCGCAGTTGTATTCCGAGTTCCGCGAGTTTTTTCCACATAATGCCGTCGAATATTTCGTTTCCTATTACGACTATTATCAGCCCGAAGCATACGTTCCCCAGCACGACCTCTATATTGAAAAAGATTCGAGCATCAACGAAGAAATCGATCGCCTCCGGCTCGCGGCCACCTCGTCCCTCTTTTCGCGAAGGGACGTGGTCATCGTGGCGTCGGTGTCGTGCATCTACGGACTGGGGTCGCCGCAAGACTATGGGCGGGTGGTACTTTCGCTCAAGCGCGGCGAATCCCGCAACCGCGACAAAGTCCTGCGCCATCTGGTCGAGATCCATTACGAGCGGAATGAGTTCGAACTCGCCCGCGGCAAGTTCCGCGTACGCGGCGATACACTCGAGGTGGCACCCGCGTACGGCGAGACCGCGTACCGCATCGAGTTCTTTGGCGACGAGGTCGACCGGATAACCGAGGTGGATACGACGACCGGCGAAGTGCTGTTCGAGCACACGTCCATCGACATTTATCCCGCCAAGCACTTTATCACGCCCCAGGAGAAACTCGAAGTCGCCATCCAGGACATCGAGCGCGAACTGGAAGGGCAGGTCAAGAAATTCAATACGGAAGGCAAGCTGCTCGAAGCCCAGCGCATCGAACAGCGCACCAAGTATGACCTGGAGATGCTGCGCGAGGTTGGCTATTGCAGTGGGATTGAGAATTACTCGCGTCCGCTCGCCCAGCGCCTGCCCGGCTCGCCGCCGTGGACCCTGCTGGACTATTTCCCGGACGACTTTTTGCTGTTTGTCGACGAGTCTCACATGACGGTCCCGCAAATCCACGGGATGTACAACGGCGATCGCGCCCGCAAAGAAACGCTGGTTGACTATGGCTTTCGACTGCCCAGCGCGTTGGACAATCGCCCTCTGCGTTTTGAGGAATTTGAAAAGAAACTCACCCAGGTCGTCTTTTTCAGCGCGACGCCCGCGGCCTACGAGCTCAAGATCAGCAACCAGGTGGTGCAGCAAATCATCCGCCCGACCGGGCTGGTCGATCCCGAAGTGATCGTGCGCCCGATCAAGGGACAGGTGGACGATCTCGTGGCGGAACTCAGGAAACGCCTCGAGCGCGGCGAACGCGCGCTGGTGACCACGCTCACCAAACGAATGGCAGAAGACCTGTCCGATTACCTGCACGAAATCGGGCTCAAGGTGCACTATCTCCACTCGGAGGTGCAGACCCTGGAACGGGTCGAGATCCTGCGCGATTTGCGGCTGGGTGTTTACGATGTCATCGTCGGAATCAACCTGCTCCGCGAAGGGCTCGACCTGCCGGAAGTGTCATTGGTCGCGATCCTGGATGCGGACAAAGAGGGCTTTTTGCGCAGTGAGCAAGCCTTGATCCAGACGATTGGACGCGCCGCACGACACGTCAACGGTCAGGTCGTCATGTACGCGGATAACATGACCGATTCGATGCAGCGCGCCATCGACGAGACCAACCGCCGCCGCAAGATCCAGTCGGATTATAATGAGGCGCACGGGATCGAGCCACAGGGCATCGTCAAAGAGGTTCGCGACCTCACCGATCGAGTCCGGGTCGCGGCGGAAGGGCGGGCCGAATACAAGGCCGGTCCATCGCTCGAGATTCCAAAATCGGAGAGCGCTCGTCTAATCGGAGAGCTGGAAAAACAGATGAAAGAGGCCGCGCAGAACTGGGAGTTTGAGAAGGCAGCGCTCTTGCGCGATCAGATTTTGGAATTGCGACGCATGATCGACACGCAAGACCCGCGCCCTGAATGGGAAAAAGTGCGTGAACAGGAGGGACAGGACGCGGTCCGCGAGTTGAAAGAGGCAAGAGGGAACCGGGAATCAGGAGATAGCAGCGGTAAGACTCGAGACAAGGCCGCGGCCCCCAAAGCGCCGCGGCGCTCATTCAGCCGAGGAGGGCGCAGACGATGAATATCATCAAGCAGACGTACATGATTGCCGCACCAACGGAAGATGTGTGGCGAGCACTCACCGATCCACGGATCATTCAGGAATGGTCTGGCGCCGTCGCCGAATTCCCCCTTCAAGTCGGAGCGACCTATTC
>JBLMXX010000446.1:0-9850 GCA_050257995.1 Acidobacteriota bacterium
TTCAAGCCGGGCTTGCCGTTTCGCCCGTGGCTCTTGCGCATCGTGACGAACCAGGCGCTCAATCGAGTTCAAGCCATTCAGCGCCGGACCCGGATGGCGGAACGATATTCGGAACGAGTGATAATGAACGAGCCGGACCTTTCACCCGATCGCACGCTCGTCAAACGCGAGCAGAGCGAGAGACTCGTGCAGGCGGTGGGGAGACTGGCAGCCGACGAGCAACTGCTCCTCTCGCTCCGATATTTCTTGGAATTGCCCGAAAAAGAGGTGGCGGAAACGCTCGGCGTTCCGCTTGGAACGGTCAAATCGCGACTCGCTCGGACGCTAACGCGCCTGCGCGACGTTATCGGGCGCGAGTTTCCAGACTTGAGTGATCTGACGATTTAAACGGTAATTGGTAGTTCCCAAGAATGCGTTCTGCTCCGATTGAAATCGTCACTGCCTCGAAGCGAAATTGTAGTAACGAATTTATTCTAATGCTACTAAGATAATGAGCGCTGGCCCGTTCTGCATTTGCCAATCTCACCTCCTGGAGGTACACTTGCGGATTAATCTCTCCAGTGAGGATGGGAATGGCTCCGTCTCGATTCATGGGGCAGGCCGCTCGGCCCGAGGCCAGCGAGCTCTTGCCCGTCTACCAGGAATTATTCTCGCGCCCGGTGGTGCGCAGATTTGTTCAGGCGACCCAGGCCCGGCTACGCTGGCGTCTGCTCACGCCCCTGATCGTGCTCTGGGGGCTGGTGTTTCAACGGCTCTCGGACGACCATACGGCGGATGCCGTGGTCAGCCACCTGCGCGGAGGCGGGGCCGATGGGCTCGATCCGGCCCTGCGGTCTCCCGAGCCGTTAAGTCGCCGGCTCCAGTCCGAGAGTAACTCGGGCTATGTGCAAGGCCGCAACCGCTTGCCCCTGGCCGTCTTGGAACAGGCGCTGGCGTATGTGCGCCGGTGGGTCATGGCCCAGTATACCCCGGAGCAGCTCACCTGGCACGGCTTGGTCGTCCGGGTGCTGGATGGGACCACCTTTCGGATGCTGACCACCCCGGCCTTGGTCGAGGCCTATGGACCGAACACCAACCGGTATGGGGTGAGCCAGTGGGTGGTGGTTCCCTCGGTGGTCGCCTTCTGCCTGGGCAGCAAAACGGTGGTCGCCCATCAGGAAGGCCGGAGCACCCAGAGCGAAAACGCTTTGATGCGCTCAGTGCTCGAAGCCGACCCGGTGCCCGACAGTGTGTACATTGCCGACCGTCGCTTCGGCACCTATCAGGTGGCACAGGTCGCCCACGCCTTGGGGCATCCGGTCGTGCTCCGTCTGACCACCCGCGTGGCCCAGCGGTTGCTGAAGACGGTGGGCCGCCAACGCCTGGCCAGTGGGAGCGAGATCGACCTGGCGTGGACCCATCAGCGCAATAGCTTGCTCGAAGCCGACCTGCCGCCGGACCCCATTCCGGGGCGGTGGCTGTACGTCCGAGTGCACGAGCGGGGCTTTCGGCCCTTTGAGGTCTATCTGTTTACGACGCTGGATCGGACGACTTATTCCGTGGCCGAGATTGCGGCCCTGTACGGGCGGCGCTGGGAAGGCGAGCTGGACTATCGTCACCTCAAAACCACCCTGGAGATGGAAGCGTTTAGCGTGAAAAGTCCGACGATGTTTCAGAAGGAATTGGCGGCAGGCTTGTTGACCTACAACTTGATTTGTGCCTGGATGGTGAAAGCCGCCCAGAAGGCGGGGATCACCCCGCAGGAACTGAGCTTCAGCCGCTGTGCGCGGCGGGTTCGCGACTTTGTACGGCACGGTCCGCCCGCCTGGGTGGAACCCGGGCAAGAAGAAGCGTATCTCGTGGCGCGCCTGGCCCAATGCCGCCTGCCTAAGCAACCCAACAAGGTCCGTCATGAACCGCGTCAAGTCCGACGCAAGCCCGCCGTCTATCCGGCGCTGAAAGGCAGTCGCGCAAAGGCCCGTCGCCACATCAAGCGGGAGGCCACCCAGCACCACTGATTGTCTTAGTAGCATTAGAATTTATTCGTTACCCTGACGATTGAAATCGTCACTACCTAAAAGCGAAGATGCCTGGAGAGGACATGGATAAACTGGAGCAAGCGCTTGTTCAGGCGGGCAGGGATCTGCACTATCCTCCGACGCCTGCGCTGTCTGCGCGAGTGGGCGCCGGATTGGGAGCAGGTGAAAGGACACGACCACGCCTTTACTTGCGCCCGGCTCTGTTGCTCCTAGCGGCAGTCCTGCTGGCATGTGGAATGGTGGTCGCATTCCCGGAAACGCGCGAAGCAATCGCGCAATTTCTGGGCCTAGGGACCGTTCGGATCATTCCAATCACCCCAACGCCCATCGTTCCGACCACTAATCCACCTATCCCTACAGCAGTGGCGTCGCCGACGGTTGCACCGAGCGCCCAGTGCTGCCGGACAACCCTGGCAGACGCTGGGGCACACAGCCGGTTCAGAATCCTGTTGCCTGCCGCCGAAACACCGTCTCTGGTCTTTCTCCAGGACCTGCCGAATTTCGGACCGGGCGCGCAGCAAGTCATTCTGGTCTTTGGGGATCCGGGTGCGCCCCGGTTCACTCTATACGAAGCAACCAATTTCCTGTATGGCAAACTCGTCAGCGGCGGCACGGTGATCGAAGAGACGCAGGTCAAAGGTCAAAGAGCGCTTTGGCTTTCGGGCGCGCCTCACCTGCTGGTCTACCTGGACCCGTCCGGTCGCACCCAGTTCGAAAGCGAACGAAGTGTGAGCGTCAACACGCTGGCGTGGGAAATTGGGAATGTCACCTATCGTTTGGAAACGAACCTGACCAAGGAAGAGGCAATTCGTATAGCGGGAACGCTACAATGAGCACTTTACGAAATGTCATTTCGAGGGAGCCGAATTGTGTGTAATTTGGTTACAATGGCCGGAGAGTGAGCATGAGCAGACGTGGGTTATATGCGCTACTGATGTTTATCGCGTTGCTTGTCGCGGCCTGCGCTCCGGCGATTTCTACTCCGTCCGGCGGCGTTACGCCTGCAGTGTCCACGACCAAGCCCGTCGCTACACCGGAGCCGATTCGACCGCCGACGGCTTCGCCCATCCCACTCGGCAAACACGCGATCTTTGTGGTCGACCCTCGCAATGGCGATCCGGTTAGCCGCATCCTGGTGATTGATGCCGACGCGCAGAGGGTCGTGAGCACCCTGGTCGCGCGGTACACGCCTGAGATTGTTTTCTCACCGGATGGCAGGCGATTGTATCTCGCAGATTCGTACGCATCGCGTGTGATCCGCGGCGATTGGCACGATGTGGTCAGCGTGTACGATGCACGCAGCGGTGAACTGCTGCACGACGAGGTCGGAATACCAAAGCGGTTGCTGTACAAGGGTTTCCCCAACGCCCATCCGTACATGTTCCTTTCGCGCGATGGGAGCCGCCTATTTGTGGGCAAATATGGCGATCCGGATATTCATATGTTGCGGGTCGCCGTCATGGATTCCGCGACATTCCAATCGCTGGCAGAATGGGTGCAGCCCAACTGCTGGACCCTCCTGCCTCTCTTGGATGGTCAACTCCTTTGTGCCGGTGGAATGCAGCCCAGTATCCTTGATTCGATGACAGGGAGGGTAAGCCAAATCCCCGGTGCGCTTCCGGCTCAGGGTGTCGTTGCCCTCTCTTCATCAAGGGACCGGTTGTACGTCGTGGCAAACGCGGCTGGGGTTGAAACGTCCGTTACCGTGGTGGACCTCGCCGCAACGCCGCCCAGAGTGCTAGATGAGCGGGTTGCATTGCAAGCCCTGCAGGGATTTCAAATTGGCTATGGTCAGATTGTGGTGAGTCCGGACGAGTCGCGACTCTATATCGGCGTTATCACCGGCAAGCACTCTGACTCCGGTTCGCCTGACGAGATTTGGGCATACGAGACAGGGACATGGACTCGCGCCGGTATTTTGGAACCAAGCGACCCGGCTTTCCAGGTTGCCATCAGCGCGGACGGGACACTGTTGTACACTGTGAACCCGTTCAAAAAATCGCTCTCGATTTTTGACGCCGCGAGTTTTCGCGAGATCGGGGTGATGCACGACCTGGGTGAGACGCCGGCCCAGGTCGTGGTCCCGCCGTCGCACTGATTCATAAGGAGGAAACCATGTGGAGAATCAAATACGCGTTCGCGTTTAGCCTAATCGTATTCTTGCTCTCCGCGGTTCTGGCATCTGCAGGGGGATGGGCAGTCGTCACACTCGACCACTTGCCCGCTCAAATCGTCGCGAATCAACCGGTCAAGATCGGTTTTGCCGTTCGCCAGCACGGCCGTACGCTGTTGAATGGGCTAACCCCGGCGATCGCGGTCAGCCGATCCGGTTCGCAAGCGTTCACAGTTGTCGCTACCCAGGAGGGCGGTGAGGGGCACTATGCTGCGACGCTCACCTTCCCCGAATCCGGCACCTGGAACTGGACCATCGATGCCTTTGGCTCAAAGCAACCCATGCCGCCATTGACTGTCATTGAATCAGCTCCGGCAAGTGAGGTCACCGTCAAGCCAAGCCTTCCGAATTGGGGCTATTGGGTCTTGCTCGTCGCCGGGGTTTTAGGCGCCGTGGGAATCGCGGGTTTGGCGCTCTTGTGGGTGCGCACCCGTGAGCGAATTGCGCTCGTCGCATTGGTGGTCGCCGTGTGCGTTGCGGTGGTCACGGTGATTTTTGCGCAGAGTCAGATGACGGCGAATGCGGCTCTCGCGTCAGCCGAGACGGCGCGATCGGCTCAACCTGATCTTGGCAGGTCTCTCTTCCTCGCCAAGGGCTGTATCGTGTGTCATCAGAACGATAGGGTTTCAATTGCGGACGAAGGTTTCCATCAAGTCCGCGTGGGACCCAACCTGACCAATTTGAGCATTGACGCCGAGTTCTTGCGTCGGTGGCTGAAAGACCCTTCCGCGGTCAAACCGGGGACGGAGATGCCAACCCTGGGGCTGAGTGATGAAGAGATCGATGCGCTAGTAGGTTTCTTGACTGCACCCCAATAAGAGCGGTTCTCCTATCGTCTGATCGTCGCCTCGCGCTCGGGACCGACTGAAATGCTGCGTACGGGCACGCCCACGAGTTTCTCGATCGACTCGACGTACCGGCGCGCGCGGGTGGGTAATTCCGAATACTTGCGGATACCCGTGATATCACTCTTCCATCCCCGCAGAGTGCGGTACACCGGCTTGACGGCACCGAGCTGGTAGGCATCCAGGTCGGTATAGTGCACGCGCTGGCCATTCAGTTCGTAACCCACGCCGACCTGGATTTCTTCAAACTGGCTCAAAACATCCAGCTTGGTCAAAAAGAGTTCGTCCGCGCCGTTAATCTGCGCCGCAAAGCGGACCGGCTCGACGTCGAACCACCCGCCGCGCCGGATGCGCCCCGTGGTCGCCGCGACTTCCTGAAGCGCATGCGCGGCAGGGGACCCATCCGTGATTTCGGTTGGAAGGGGACCACCGCCCACGCGGGTTGTGTATGCCTTGCTCACGCCGATCACGCGCGTGATTTGGCGCGGTGGAATGCCCAGTCCGCCCGTCGCCGCGGAGGCGAGTGTCGTCGACGCCGTGACGAACGGATAAGTGCCCCAATCGGGATCGAGACAGGTACCCATCGCCTGTTCAAGCAGGAATTTCTTCTTGTTCTTTAATCCCTTTTGCACGATGGGGAACAGTTCGGCAATAAAAGGTCGGATGAATTTATAGTAATCGAGGTACTCTGCACAAACGCCTTCAAAACTCAGAGGGTTGGCGCCGAGGGCGACCATGATCTTGTTCTTGAGCTCGATCTGGATGCGGAGTTTCTGCGCGAAACGCTCCTCGTCGGCAAAATCGCCCCAGCGCAACCCGTTATAACTGATCTTGTCGGCAAAGGCAGGTCCAATGCCGCGGCGCGTCGTCCCCGTAGCACCCGCACCTTTGGCTTGCTCGTACAACCCATCCAGGATTTTGTGGTAGGGCATGACCACGTGGGCACGAGGTGAAATGTGCAGCCGCTTGTCCAGTTTGATCCCCGCGGCTCGCAGCGAGTCGATCTCCTCGATGAGCACTGCAGGGTCCATGACCATCCCGCCCCCCATCAGGCAATGGGTATGGGGATAGAAAATTCCGGATGGCACCAGGTGGATCTTGAAAGTGCCCAGTGAGTTGACGACGGTGTGCCCCGCATTATTGCCACCGTTGTAACGCGCACAGAAATCATATTCGCGCGCGAAATAGTCGATTGCCTTGCCCTTGCCTTCATCGCCCCACTGCGTCCCGATCACAACGGTGACCGACATGCCTGCCTCCCGGATCTTGGATTGCCTCTAGACCTGGCTTTCTTCGCTATCCCCGACCGCCCGATCGGCCAGTTCTTCCGCCAGGCCGATATATGTAAAGGGTGTCAGCCCGCGCAAACGCACTTTCACACTCTCGTCGACGGCCAGGCCGTCGATCCACGCCTGGACCTCTGACGCGGTGATCCCCTTGCCGCGCGTCAAAGTCTTGAGCTGTTCATACGCATCCGGCACTCCGGCAGCCCGCAATATAGTTTGAGCCCCCTCCGCAATGACGTCCCAATGCGCTTCCAGGTCAGCGTGAATCTTGTCCTCGTTTGCCTGCACCCTGCCGAGCCCGCGCTCCAGGTTGATGTACGCGAGCAGGGTATGCCCGAGTGCGACCCCAAACGTTCGCCGCACCGTCGAGTCCGATAGGTCGCGTGATAGACGCGAGACCGGCAGTTTCTGCGAATAGAAGGTGAACATCGCATTCGCCAAGCCCAGGTTCCCCTCCGCATTCTCAAAGTCGATCGGATTCACCTTTTGCGGCATGGTCGAAGAACCGACCTCACCGGCGACCACTCGAGATTTCAGATAATCGTCGCTGATATAGCGCCACAGGTCTTGGGCGAGATCGATCAGGATGGCATTTGTCAGCCGGAGCGAGTCAAAGTAGCGCAGCCAGTTGTCGAACGGAAGCAACTGAGTTGTGATGAGGTTGGGCTCCAGTCCCATAGACTCGACAAACCGGCGTGAGAAGGCAATCCAGTCCACCTGGGGCACTGCCGCCGCGAGCGCATTCCAGTTCCCTACGGCGCCATTGATCTTTGCTTGAAAGTGATGGTTCTTTAAGAGTGTGCGCTGGCTCTTCAAGCGCGCGACAAAGACGGCGAGTTCCTTTCCCAGCGTCGTCGGAACAGCCGGCTGACCGTGGGTCCGCGCAAGCATTGGCAGTTGGCGGTACTGGCGGGCAAGTGCGACCATCCCCGCGATCACCCGGTCGAGGGCAGGGAGGATGATGGCGTCGCGGCTGTCGCGGAGAGCCAGTGCCTGCGCCGTCAGGTTAACGTCTTCGGAAGTCAAGCCAAAGTGCAGCCATTCGACTACGTCCGCCAAAGAGGTTGAGAGCAGCTGCGTGCGCAAAAAATATTCGATGGCTTTGACATCGTGCCGCGTGGTGCGCTCGATCCCCTTGACCTTGCGTGCATATTCCGGGGAAAAATTAGAGCCGAGATCGCGGAGGAACTGCTCTTCTGCCCCGGTCAAGGTTCGGACTAGATGGACTTGGCGCGATAGGGCTAGGAGGTAATCGATCTCGACGCGGGCGCGCTGGCGGATGAAAGCGAACTCTGAAAAATACTCGCGCAGGGAGGCGGTCTCTCTTGCATACCGTCCGTCCAGAGGGGAAAGTGCGTCGGCAATCGGCATATCGGGCATGGCTTCTCCCGCGCGCATTATATGGACGATGCGGGAATTGTCAATAAAGGTCAAGTAACTTATAATCTGCGCGGGAGCCCTGTTTCTCCCATCCATCCCTTACGTGTTCGCAAGCGAGAGGGCGACTATGCCGTATCGCAAAGTTGAGCCGATCTAGCAGACAGGGGTAAACCGTATGAGGCGTCCTCCCGCACAGGCATTACCCATCGCCGCCATCGTTCTGCTATTATTGGTGCTGGTGTTTGGTTGGCTGGCAGGTAGTCTGGCCGAGTCCTGGCTCAAGATTGCGGCAGCCACGGCAATCCCCACGGTAACGACCGTTCCGTCGGCAACCGCGACCCCTCCTCCTACTTTGGCACCGACCCTGACGAGCACGTCAACGACAACCCCGACCTTGACGCCGACTTTAACTCCTCTGCCGACCTATACGCCTTATCCGACCTACACTCCATTCCCGACGGCTACACCCGTGCCCTGTAACCCTTCCCGGCGCGACCCCGCGACGATTAGAGCCAACCTGGCGAATTCGCCGGATGAGGCGCGCAGCATTTTGGAGAGTACCTTGAGGCGCTGGACAAGAGTCGATACGCTTCCGAGGGTCGGTTCACCCGGGGTCCGATTCTATTTGACCTTTATCAGCCCGCAGGTGATCGAGGCGTTGGTACTGGACAAGTCTACCCGTGAACGCGTCCCGGTGGACCAGCGCGCGGACCTGCTGGTCGAGTATGACCGGCGACTGTACACGCGGAATGTTTTCCCATTCGTTCTCACCTGGCGTGGCCCACAGGACCGTTCGCTGCAGGTGAGTTTGTCACCGCTCGATCGGAACATGACGATAGTGAACCAGAACCGTCAGGCGATAACAGCATTGAGCGATTATGCTCCGGTCTTTGCGGCTCCCGTAAATATGGAGCGCGGCGGCGCGGTGGGGTACGTGCTGTTCCCGCGCCAAATGGGGACAGGCTGCAATCCGACCATCAACCTCGCCATTGACCGGTCGTTTGATGTGAGACTGTCCGGGATTTCGCTCTCAGGCTTTTTGTCAATCCCGTTCCTGCAAAACGATCAGGTCACGTGGTCTTTTGACTTGCTGCCCGATACTTCACTGGAGCAGACTTTGAAGATTCCTCTGCCACGGCAAGCCCCTGAAGTGGACGCCGGCACGATGGCAGAGATTTCAAGTTTCGCCAGGAACCTGTTGGAAAGTGTGCTCCGGTGATGAATCGTTCCTCCATCCCGGTACTAGCGCGTCACTAACTGGAAAGTCAAAAAGTACTTTGTATGTGCTTGCGGCAGCTTCATACGAACGCTGTATAGACCCAGCCCGCGGACCGTATCGCTTGCAAACGCGCCGCCGACCTGAAGCGGCCAGTGGTTCGCCAGGTATGAATAGTTGCAGTTGCACATATCCCCGGCCGGTTTTTCCGGTCCGATATCGTCCACTGTCGCCAGAGTTCCGTCGTCCTTGGTGACCTTGAGGGGCGCGCTTGTCCGTCCTCCCCCCTCGCCGATCAACATCACGTAGATGTTGGTGCCCGTGCTGCCGCCGGGCAAATCGGTACAGTTATTCCGTTCATCGCGATCGTCGCAGTACAAGGCTTTGGCAAGATGCCAAAACTTTTGACCGGGAGCCACATTCGCCGGTTGGTAACCCGCGCCGCCGGGCCATTCGGAAGGATAGGCGGGTATCCATTGGGTGGGTCCGATGGCGGATGCTTTGGCGGTCGCGGTGGCGGTCGCGGTGGCGGTGGCCCGCGGTCGCGGCGTCGAGGTGCGCGTGAGAGTGGCGCGGGGAGTGGCCGTGTCAGTCGGGGTTGACGAAGGTTGCGTCGTCGGGGTTGAGGTTGATGTGGGCGTGAGTGTGGGCACGGTGGGCGTGGCAGTAGGAGTCGGCGTTGCGGCGATCAATGCCAGCGAACTGTCTTGAGACCCCAGCGCGATCGCCAGCGCCGCAACGTATCCTGCCTCCGGCTTGCCGCTCGCGGCGAGCGCGCGGGCGAGATTGCTGACACGGTCGTTGATCTTGCTATTCTTGAGCAGAGCCAGACGCGCCCGCGCTCTGTCCAGGTCCTGATCGTACACGAAAGCGCTCGCGGTCAGTACGATATAGTCATCTTGCGAGGAAGATTTCAAGTCGGGGACGTCCAC
>JBLMXX010000447.1:0-5350 GCA_050257995.1 Acidobacteriota bacterium
AGCGTCACCAGGTTGGAGAAAGAATTCCGGCGCAATGATCGTTACCATAATCGCGCAACAAAACAGAATGGTCAATGGGGAGTTACCCTACTTTGAGGCGTGAAGTAACCCTAATCCATACAAAGGGGATTGGTCAGGCAGGGGCTAATCGTGCAGAATCGGCCCCCTTGACCATTGGATTCCATGCCCCTATAATCCCCGCATTCGTTGCCTTTTGAAGCGAAAAAGCTTGCACTTTTTATGTGCCTACCTTCCATCTCCCCCTTACTGAGAAAGGAAACGTCATGTTCAGAGAATCGACCGCTTCAATACTGCAAGCGATCGGGAATACTCCACTTGTCCGGCTCAATCACGTGGTCCCGCCAGGTTACGCTGAGGTCTGGGTCAAGCTCGAATACTTTAATCCCACCGGGTCGTACAAAGACCGGATGGCATTGGCAATGATTGAGGAAGCGGAAAACCGCGGTGACATACGTCCTGGTATGACGGTCGTCGAGTATACCGGAGGGAGTACCGGCTCTTCGCTCGCCTTTGTATGCGCTGTCAAAGGGTATCGCTTTCGGGTGGTGTCATCAGATGCCTTCGCCAAGGAAAAGTTGCAGACGATGCGCATCTTTGGCGCCGAGCTAGATATCGTGCCGAGTGAAGGCGGCCAGATCACGCCCGACCTGATCCCCAGTATGATGCGACGCGCTCGAACGATCGCGGATTCCGATCCCAATACCTACTATACGAATCAGTTCTACAATTCCGACACGCTCAGAGGATACGAGCATATCGGCACTGAGCTCCTGGCGCAAGTGAGTGGGCCGATACACGCGTTTTGCGGCGGGGTTGGTGTCGCCGGGATGTTGATGGGTGTGGCGCGGGCGCTCAAGCGGGCGGATCCTGATACTCGCATTGTCGCGCTCGAACCGGCATCTTCACCCATCATCACAAAGGGAACTCCCGGCACCCATCACGTGGAAGGGCTAGGCGTGGGGTTTGTACCGCCCTTATTGGATAAAAACCTGTATGACGAAGCACGGGGAATTGACGAAGGCGCCGCGCGGCGAATGGTGCGTCGCCTTGCCCGCGAAGAGGGGATCTTTGCAGGGACCTCGACGGGATTGAATGTGGTGGGCGCACTTGAATTGGCCGAGCAGATGGGTCCCGAGCACACAGTCGTGACGGTAGCGAGCGACAGCGGCTTGAAGTATTTAGCTGGCGATTTATACGACGAGAAAGAATTGACCTGGTAGACGTCGCGATTCGGGATGAACAACCACAGCCGTCGCAGAGTTACACCCTTACGGTTCCTCTGCGACGGCTGTATGCATTTCGATAGCGGCGGCAACTGTAATCAAGCCAGATGGCTCCCTGCCCATGAAGGACTAGAGGAGGATACCCGCCACGTAGGGCAACAGCACCAATAGTGCCATCAGGGGATGGCCGCGGCGCGCATCATTGTGGCTGTCCCAATTGAACAGATAGATTGACAAGCCAAACGCAATCAGTCCACTCGTGGCAAGGATCGCCAAAGAGCGCGCGGGATCAAACACGGTCGCTTGCCGAAATGCCAGACCCACGTACGCTTGCATCGCGTGTGCGGGCGGCAGAATGCCTGCGACCCGCGCGACCGATGCGGGGAGCGCACTGAGCGGCATCATCAAGCCACCCAGGAGCATCGAAGGCAAAAAGATCAATTGGGACCAAAGAACGGTCGAGCGCGCATCTTTGGCAATGACGCCGATCAGAGCGCCGATGGCGCCACAGGTGAACACGGTGACCACGGTAACTCCCGCGAAGGCCGGCCAATCGATCGGCGAGGCGCCGCCAAAGAAGGCGGGCGCAGTGACGGCAATGATGACTGTGACGATGAAGACGTGAAAGATCGCCGAGAAGGCGGGCATGGCGAGAATCGCGAATGCCGGCACACCGTTGATCTTAAAGCTGCGGTAGACGCCAGCTTCGCGCGCTTCGACGAGTGGGCCAGGCAGTCCCAAGATGGTTGCCGTCATTGCGCAGAGGACCACCATCGCGGGGACTATCACCTCCTTGAAGAATGGATTGATCTGGGTCATTACCAGTCCCATCATCGCGTAAAAGCCCAATGGGAAGAGGTAGTTCATCAGCAACTGGCTTGAGTTACGCAAGCCACTCTTGAATTCAAAAGCAAAGTGGTTCCAATAGGCAGTCATTTTGCACCTCCGTTGTGAGTGATTTCCAGGAAACGTTCTTCGAGTGACGGGCGCTCGACGCGCAGGTCAATCAATTTGTCGTTCTGCGCGGCGAGGTACGCGAGAATTGCCGATACGGTCGGACCGGGATCAGTACTAAAGAAGGTGGCATAGTCGTCGGTGAGCATGCGCCGGCTTACTGCCGGAAAGCTCACGCCATTCTTGGAGAGGATGGCGTGTTCCGTCCGGACGGAGACCTTGGTGTCTCCTGATCCCTTCGCCGTTAGATCACGCGGCGTGCCAGTCGCGACGATTTTGCCTTTTAGGAGGATCGCCACACGATCCGACAACTTTTCGGCTTCTGCCATGTCATGCGTCGCGAGCAGAATACTCGTCTCCTCGCGTTTCAATTCCTCCATCAGCGCGTGCAGCTCTGTCCGCGATCCGACATCCAAGCCCGCGGTCGGCTCGTCGAGGAAAAGAACGGGCGGACGGTGCGCGACGGCGAGGGCGAGCGCGAGCCGTCGCTGCAGACCCACTGACAGTTCGCGATACTGGGTCCTGCGTTTCTCGCCGAGTCCCATGCGCTCCAGCAGGTCGTAGCGCGGCGCTACGCCGTGATACGCGCTGAAGAACTGCATCGCTTCGTCAACTTGCATGGAAGCGGGTAGTGCCGAAGTTTGCAACTGTACGCCGATCAACTGGCGCAGTTTCCGCGCGTCGCGGCTGGGGTCAATCCCAAGGATGTCCATCTTCCCCTGATCGGGGCGGCGAAGTCCTTCCAGACATTCGAGCGTCGTCGTCTTGCCCGCGCCGTTCGGACCGAGCAAACCAAAGATCTCGCCGCGATGCAGCTCGAAGCTGATGCCACCTACCGCCGCGAAATCGCCGTACCTTTTACTGAAATCCCTTACATTGAGAACGGTGTCTTTCATCGTTTTTCCTCCCTCGGTTTACTTCGCTCCCAGTGTACGGCAATTAGGGGCAAGCGCCATCGTGCTAAAGCCCATTGACCGGTCTGTCCATTCGGACAATGTCCAGGCGGACAATAGCGCATCCACGCGAGCCGATGTATAATGAGAGTACCATGAAGCCAACCGATTCCCCTCGTCGAAGATTCGCTGCGGAGGACGAAATCCGCGAAGCACGTCCGTTTTACTGGATCGTGATGATCGTGCTTGCGGCGCTGTACGTCCTGGCAGTGTCCCACTCTGATGCATTACACAGTCCCGACCGCCTGGTCCTATTCACGGTGTTGATGCTTGTGCACGCCGGGCTGCATTGGTACAGTCCACGGGTCGTGGGCAATCTGCGCGCGAGTGTCATCTACCTCGCCGCGCAAGGCGGGCTCGTCTTCGTGCTGCCACTTTTAGCCCAAGCCGACTTTCTGGTCCTGGGACTGTCAATGGCACTCATCGGCGAAGCGGTTGGAATTCTGTGGAATGTGGTGTGGATCACCGTCGCCATTCTGGTCTGTCTTGCACTCGCCGCGTTAGACATGCTTCTTCTTTCACCGGACAACCCTTTGCCGTCGTGGGCGCTGTCGGCCGTGCCGACAACGGTTTTTGTAGTCGTCTATGTCGTCCTTTACAGCCGCCAGGCGCAAGCGCGTGCTCACGCGCAAGCACTGCTCGACGAGCTGGAAACCGCGCACCGCCAGCTCGCGGAATACGCCATACGCGTGCAAGACCTTACTCTGTCGAACGAGCGCCAGCGGATGGCGCGCGAATTGCACGACACACTCGCGCAAGGGTTGGCCGGTCTGATTTTGCAGCTCGAAGCGGCAAACTCGCATTTGGCGAGTGGGCACACCGATCGAGCCCAGAGCATTATGCAGCAGGCAATGACGCGCGCCCGCGCGACCCTCGCCGATGCCCGACGCGCGATCGACGATTTGCGGGCGCGGCAGGATTTGGAGACCGCACTGCGTGAACAGGTCGCGCATTTTACGAATTCGACCGGCATTCCGTGCGCGTTGGATGTGGCATTGGGATCAGAGTTGCCCGATGCGGCAAGAGAGAACACGCTCCGGACGGTCACCGAGGGATTGGCGAATATCGCCCGTCACTCGCAAGCGCAACATGCGTGGGTCAGCGTGCACCACACGGACGGCGAATTAGTCGTCGAATTACGTGACGACGGACGCGGGTTCGATCCAAAAGAAACGTCGCCGGGGCATTATGGACTGTTGGGGATACACGAACGGGCGCGCCTGGCATCCGGGACGGTCGAAATAAAAAGCGCGCCGGGAGAGGGAACAACCTTGAAACTGCACCTGCCTTTGGGAGCACCAACGCCATGACCAAACCGATCCGCGTCCTCATCGCCGACGATCATCTTATCGTCCGCGAAGGACTGCAATTGATCATGGAAACGGCGGATGAGTTTGAGTTGGTGGGCGAAGCCGCAGACGGCGCGCAAGCCGTCCGGTTGGCTAATAAACTCAAGCCGGATGTGATCTTGATGGATTTGCAGATGCCGAATGTGGATGGTTTGACTGCCATCGCACAGATTCGCGCTCAGCAGCCGGACATTGCCATCGTCATCCTGACCACATACAACGAAGACGACCGGATGATTCGAGGGTTGCGCGCGGGGGCTCGCGGCTACTTGCTAAAGGACACCGATCGCGAGACGCTGCTCAATACGATTCGTGCGGCGGCGCGCGGAGAAACCCTGCTCAAACCGGAGATCATGGCGCGCGTGCTCGCCCATGCCGATTCGGCGCCGACGGTCGCGCCGGCACGAATACCCGGTGGGACGGAATTAACCGAGCGCGAAAAACAAGTGTTGCGGCTCCTTGTGCGCGGCGCGCAGAACAAGGAAATCGCTTTTCAGTTGAATATTACCGAGCGCACCGTCAAGGCACATCTTGCCAGCATCTTCAATCGGCTTGGCGTCAATTCCCGCACTGAAGCAGCGGCCCTTGCCGTGCGCATGGGACTTGTGCCGCCGGAATGATCCTCTGAGAGTACCCCTTGTCTTCGCCTCCTCGCGCGTGTTACAATCATGGCGGGTAAACCACATATGCCTACGCTCGAAACAAGGACCTCGCCCGTGCTGGTCGGACGCACACGCGAGTTGCAATTCCTCGATCAAGCATTCAGCGCCGCGCGCAATGGCGCCGGGCGTTGTGTCTTGCTCGCAGGTGAGGCCGGGATCGGCAAGAGCCGCCTCGCCGCCGAAATCCA
>JBLMXX010000448.1:0-5196 GCA_050257995.1 Acidobacteriota bacterium
ATACGGCGCGTCCCTTCGATCCCGTTAATGCCCGGCATCTGAATGTCCATCAAGACGACGTCGGGCTGGAGCGCCGCCGCCGCCGTGACCGCTTGCTCGCCCGTCGCCGCCTCGCCCACCACCTCGATATCGGGCAGCGAGGAAAAGAGCGCGCGCAGCCCATCGCGAAAGAGCGTGTGATCATCGGCAATGAGGATGCGGATGCATTCCATCAGTCTGTCATCTCCGCCGCCGGGGGCAAGGGCAGGCGCGCCACGACGCGCGTGCCGCCGTGACCCGCCGCCGGTTCGACGATGCACACCCCGCCCAACTCCGCCGCGCGCTCGCGCATGGATTGCAGTCCCACGCCGGAGTGAGGCGTCGCACCCAGCCCAACCCCGTCGTCGACAATTTCCAGTCTCAGTCCGCCGTCGCACGTAATGCGGACCTGGCAGTGGCGCGCGTGCGCGTGGCGCACCACGTTCGTCAACGCCTCCGACACGATGCGATATGCCGCCACCTCGACGGCGGCGGGCAGCGGGGGCAGGTCCGGCGGGATGGTCACCACCGAGATCGCCAATCCATCACCGTGCCCGTCGTACTGCGCGGCTTGCGCGTGAATTGCCGCCACGAGACCGAGCTCGTCGAGCGCGGGCGGGCGCAGTTCATAGACCAGGCGGCGGATGTCGGCGATAGCGGACTGGGTCTGCATTTTGAGATCAGAGAGCAGCGCGCCGGCGGCGGCGGGGTCGTTGGAAAGGAGATTGCGGGCGGCATCGGCTTTGAGGGTGAGACTCGCCAATGCGGGACCCAACCCATCGTGCAGGTCACGGCGGATGCGACGGCGTTCCTCTTCACGCGCGGTGACGAGTCGCTCGCGGGAATGCTGCAGATCGGCGGCGAGGCGGACCGCATGCGCCGCCACGCCTGCTTCCCGTGCGATATGGTCGAGCAAGCGCCGGTCGGCGGGGGAAAAATCCTCCCCGCGGGCGCGCGGCGAGAGGACCAGCTGCCCGATCGTTTCGGACTGATAGGTAAGCGGCAAGACGAATGGGTCGCCGGTCACCAATCCGTACGCTGCCGCCGTTGTGAATTCATCCCCCTGCTTGAGCGCGATCGCGGCATAGGGCAATTTGAGGGTCTGGGCAACCGTCTCGACGATCGTGGGCAGGAGGGCATCAGGTGCGATCGTCGCTTCCAGGCGCTGACCGAGGCGCGAGAGCACCGCGTACGGATCATCCCGCTCGCCGTACATGAGGCGATTGACGCCGCTTTGCAAGCGCCCGCGGAGGGGTTGAAAAAGAACTGCCACCAGTGCCGTCGCGGCCAGCGAGATGAGAAGATTGCCACTCGTGTGAAAAAGGGTGCCAAGGACAATGACCAGAAGAACATAAATTGCGACGATGGCGCCGCTAAGGAGTGAGAAGACCAAGGTGCGGTTCAGGATCACATCAATATCCCACAACCGGTAGCGCATCACCGCAATGGCAAGCGATAGCGGCACAATGGTAACCGAAATCCACCAGCCCAATTCGCCCAAGGGCGCCCACCACGGTTGCAATGTGCCCGGGGGTAATTCAGAGAGGGTTACGTAGGCGGGCCAGAGGATTACCATGATGGTTAGATTCAAGATAAAGCCGAACACGACCCACTTCGTTTGCTGTTTTTCGGCCGGGCTGGCAACTCGGCGATATCGGTAAACCTGAGCGTACAAGCCTGTAGCCAGCAAGAACACCAAGATGACGACGACCGTCCATTCAAGAGGCGTCCAGGCTGAGGTGTATACACTTGCAAAAACGTAGCTGAACGCCGGGGACAGGCACAAGGCAACCAGGAGCGCGTAGCGGGTCCAGCGCGGCACGAACTGCCCATTCGGAAACACATAAAAGAGTGTCAGAGCCAGGACAGCCAGCACCCCGGTTTGAATTTGGCTGATCAACTCCGGCGGAAGCAGCATCCCACTTTGCATTAGAGTCCCAGGAGTGATGGGGGCAAATCCGTTGAGAGCTTCCAACGGTCCCGCCGAGATGATGCCGTACGCCAGGAGGTAAAACGACACGAACAGCGCTCCCGGTTCCCCGCGTTTCTTCCAAAAGATGATTCCGGCGAGGCCAAGCGATATCAACGCGGCGAGCAGCGATACAATGCCACGGACCAACCCCACCGTAGTAACGTACCAAGCCGGCGCGTCGATCGGGCCGCTCAGAACGGCGCCGGTCAATTGAGGTATGTATCCCCGTGGGATCGCCAACACGAGAATAGGCAAAGCCAGCGCGGCGCAGAGCAGCCAGCCGGCCTGCGCCAGCGCCAGCCAGCTCCCGCGTAAAGGTATTTCGGAAGCGACAACGGATTCCCGGGTTTCGAGATTTGGACCTGGCATATTCTCCGTGCCGAACATCATGCGATTGACCCATCGCTGGAGGTGTGCGCGTAAAGGTTGAAACCAGAGCGCCGTCAGCCCGACCGTCACAAGCGCGGCGGCTAAATTCACATTGGTGTTCAGCAGCACATCAAGAAGACCGACGGCGACGAGATATGTAACGAGGACCCCTGCGCTCAGGCTCCCGTAAACCAGCGTACGATTAAGAATGAGATCAATGTCCCACAACCGGTAGCGCAGGATCGCGACGGCAATCGCCAGCGGAAACGGCAGGAGCAGCAGCCCCAGCGCGTTCGGTTCGATCAGCGAATATCCCAGGACCGCTCCCGGCAGGTTCCACAAAAGCAAGCCGCCGCCGCCGGACAAGAGCGCCGCAAGCGCCACCCAGCGGATCTTTTGGCGCGCCGCGCCGGTACTCGCCCGGTAATTCGACCACATGGCGACCACCGTAAGCACGAGATAGATCAGGGAGAGCGCACTGTCGCCCGGGATCCATCGCCCCAGCCAGTCCAATACGCTCGACGACCCGCGCCACATCGCCGCGAGATAGAGCGCATAACTCACGTAGGGCACGGCGTAAATCGCCGGGAGGACTGCGCGATGTTTCAAGACGAGCGGCTGTGGGTGGGGGAAGATGAGCGCAAAGTGCAGTCCCGCAATCCAAAAGAGCATATACGCGCCGAAAGTCGTCGCTTTGAACAGCCAGAACCCGGTCCCGCCGACAAGGTCGCCGACCTGCAATCCAAGTGACCAGGTCGTGGCGCTCATGATACCGCAAGCCCAGAGAAAGAGCACCCGCGCGGCGGGGTCGTCGGGACGGCGAAGGAAGACATAGGACCCGACGAGTAGGGCGACCAGCGCGAAAAGTATGGTGCCCCACTCGTGCAACAGCATCGCGACGAGCGGATAACCCGCGAGGGTGATGGGCACCACCATCGCCTGCCCGTCGCGCAGGATAGTGTGCTGGACGACTTGTCCTACATGCCAAACGGGACGCAGCGCGGCGGGATCGAAGAGAGCGCGCGCGAAAGATTCCAGCGGTTGTCCGTCGATCGCCGTCACGACATCGCCGGCGCGCAAGCCGGGATCCCCTTCTTGGAGGGGTATCACGGCCACGCCGTCCCGCTTCCACGCCGATTGGTCGCCGGGGGGCAGGCGCGCGCCGTCAGAGGGCCGGCTTGAAGTGAGCCAAAGGGATGCACCGGCAAGCGATAATATAAAGAGCGCGAGCAGCGCGACGACGAGCGCAGCGCGGTGGGATGGGTTCACGCCGGGCATTATAGCATCGCGGGTGGTCAGGCGCAATGGCATCGCGGCCGTTGGTCAGTGAGTCAATTAGTCAATTGGTCGGTTGATCGACACTTGCACCGCACTGCACCGAACACAGTGCGGTGTTGGTGATCGCCACGGCTATTGGGCGGTTGAAACCGCCGCAACCTATGGCGAAATCGGCCTGCGCCGATTCGCATTTGCCCGCGTAGGCGGGCATCGCTGTGCGTAGAAGCGGTTTTAACCGCCGCATTAATTCCTCATCGCCGATTTGCGCGGGTTTATGATTCTCGTCTGCCGCTGAGAAGCAGGCCAATGACCGCGCCACCGGCGAGCGAGGCCGCGATGTTGCCGGTCATCAGAACCGTTAACATCGTCGCGCGTTCCGCCGCGCCCGGCCCGCCGACGCGATAGCCGATCGTGTCAAGGACCAGGTCCACGGCGAAGAACATTGCGCCCGCCGCGAGACCGCTGGCGAGGGCAAGCCGTGCGACCGACGACCAACGCTTGAGCGCCACGCCCAGGGCGAACGCGCCCACGGTCGCGACCACAAAAACGGCGGGCACAAACAAGATCGTGAACACGACGTGAATTGGGAGAGCAGGTCCCCGCCGCTGTTCCACGATCAGATTCTCCAATACGGTTAACGCCAGGCCGACCAGGATAAGGGTGGGCCCATAACCCAGCGCGCCCGCCCACATCATGCGTTTGACGCTACCCGCCTGTACGAGACGCGCCATCGCGCGGCCCCATAGTGCGCCCCCGGCGATGACACAGATGAGGGTGGGAAGCACCGCCATCAAAATTTTGACGTCATCTTGCATATGTCCGGGCAGCCCGTTGAAAATCACGCTGCCGATGAGGGCGCCGACAAAGAACGAGCCGATGAGATAGAGCGGTGTGATCAGCGCGCTGTGAACCACGAGGGCGCGCCGGCTCTCCGTCATCTCCATGCCTGCCTCCCTAGGGAAGCGGGCGGTTGAAACCGCCGCAACCCATGGCGAAATCGGCCTGCGCCGATTCGCGTTTGCCCGCGCAGGCGGGCATCGCTGTGCGGAGCAGCGGTTTTAACCGCCGCATCAATGAACTCGTGTGCGACTTTAGCCCAGGGTACGGTTATTGGACCTGGAGAGTTCCCACCATCCCCTCGCGCGTGGCGCCATTCGCGTTCGAATGGGGAGTGCAGTACCATTGGTAGACACCCGCGGCGGGCGCTTTGAACTCGACGACCTTTTCGCTGCCGGGCGCTACGGTGACATCCACGCCTGCCTGCGGCAGCGTGAAAGTGTGCAAGGTCGTATCGTCGTTTTTGATCACGACCCGTACCGTGTCACCCGCTTTCGCCTGCATGCTATTGGGCGCGAACGAGTAGTTCTTCATATCCACGACCGCGGCGCCTGTTTTCGCCTGCGCCGATACCGTCGTGCGGCTCGTGGCGGTGAGGACGAGCGAGAGCAAGACCGCCAGTGCGACCGCGCCCAGCGCGATGCCCAGCACGCTCCGCTCGGTACTCGTCGCACTCTCGCGGAGCATTCCACGTCTCCCCTGCACGAGGGCGACCACAGAAC